>JANXSR010000010.1 GCA_025352625.1 Ferruginibacter sp. | reverse complement strand
GGCAAGGGCACCTTTGGCCATTTGTATAACTACATCTTCACTTACAGCACCTTTTGTTTCTAAAACGCTTTTGGAAACATTCAATAAATCTTCTTTGGCTTTGTATGAATAGCTTACCACACTCCCCACATAAAATGCCGAAGAGCCGGGAATGGTAGTTAGTAAATGAGCAATATAGCCACCGGTACAACTTTCAGCGGTACTCACCGTTTTGCTCCGGGCAATTAAAAGCTTACCTGTAACTTTTTCCATTGGTTCATCAAGATTAGTAACCAAGTAGTCTTTTACAAGGTGCTGTAATGTTTCGAAATATTCCTGTATCTCTTTTTCAACTGCAATCCTGTCGAAACCAACAGAAGTAAGGCGCAAACGAACCATGCCATAATTAGGTAAGTACGCCAACTTTATTTGCGTCGGCAGTCCTGTTTCAAACCCTTTTATTTTTTCTGCTAAAAAAGATTCTCCAATGCCTGCTGTTAATAAAGTTCGATGAGTAATATGTGGGAATATAAAATGCGTACTTAATTCAGGAATTACAAAATCATCCATCATCCCTTTCATTTCAAAAGGTACTCCGGGCATACTTACAAAAACTTTTCCCTCTTTTTCAAACCACATGCCTGGGGCTGTTCCTCTTTTATTTTGTATTACTTTGCAGCTATCAGGTACTTCAGCCTGTTTTAAATTGCTTTCAATCATAGGCCTGTTAAGCACTTTCTCAAAAATGTGTTTTACATTTTGTAATGCGCCTTCATCAACTATTAATTTACCATTAAAATATTTATTTAATAATGGTTTGGTGATATCATCTGCTGTTGGTCCCAGCCCACCGGTGATTAAAATAATATCAACATGTTTACTTTCTTCATCCAATGCTTTCCAAATTTCTTCCCATGCATCGCCAACGGCTACACGTCGTAACACTTTTATGCCGGCAATATTTAATTGCTGTGCCATCCATGCGCTATTAGTATCAATTACCTGACCTATTAATAATTCATCGCCTATTGTTATAATGCTAGCTTGTGTCATTTTAATATTGAAAGAGATTAATTTTACCGCAAGATAATTGAAGTATGAAAACAGTTTGCCTAATTATTTATTTGTTTATACCGGCATTTTTATTTAGCCAGGATGTAGTTACACAGTTAAGTGCATCAATAAAAAAAATGGAAAGTGACGAACAGTTTAAACATGCTATTATAAGCTTGTATGTGATTGATGCTAAAACAGGCAAAGTTGTATTTGATAAAAATGGAGCCACAGGATTAGCCCCTGCAAGTTGCCAGAAAATTGTAACCAGCGTTACTGCATTTGATTTACTGGGGCCGGACTTTCGTTTTAAAACATACATTACTCATGATCATGCTGTAAAAAATGGCACTCTGGAAGGTAATCTTTATGTTATTGGGCAAGGAGACCCAAGCCTTGGAAGTGCACGATGGAACTACACTTCAGAAGAAACTGTACTTAAAAAAATAACAACAATTCTTCAGCAACATAATATAAAGTCTGTTGCCGGTAACCTTGTTGCTGACGATCACTATTTTGCTTTTGATGTGGTGCCTAATGGTTGGGTTTGGGAAGATATTGGAAACTATTATGGGGCAGGTGTATGGGGTATTAACTGGCGGGAAAACCAGTTTGATATTACATTTAAAACAGGTGCATCTGAAAATGAAGCCACTACAATAGTTGCTACAAAGCCGACCATTATTTTAAATGATTATTCATTTATCAATTTAGTAAAAACCGGCACGAAGGAATCCGGCGATAATGCATCGCTTTTTTCTTCACCTTTTGGTAAAAATATTATTGCTAAAGGAACTGTCCCAATGTCAGCAGAAGGATTTACTATTTCAGGCTCGTTACCAAATCCCCCAAAACTTTTTTTAGAAACCGTGAAGGACTACTTAAATGGTAAAGGCATTCCAGTTTTGGGTAGTATTTTTAGTTTTAGCGAACAAAGGATGAGTAATAAAACTGTACTAATTCCGCAAGGAACACTACTGGATTCAATTCAATCGCCTTCACTTGATTCTATTAACTATTGGTTTCTGAAAAAAAGTGTAAATCTATTTGGTGAAGCACTTATGAAAACGATTGCTGCTAAAAAATCAACAAACGGAACCACTGAAATTGGGGTTACTATTATTAAAGATTTATGGAGCAAAAGAGGTATTGAAAAATCTGCGCTGCATATCATTGATGGCAGTGGTTTGTCACCGGCAAACAGGGTAACCACTGGTTCGCTTGTAACTATTTTGCAATATGCACAAAAGCAAAAATGGTATGCATCATTTTACAATGCATTGCCTTTAACAAACGGCATTAAAATGAAAGACGGGTATATCAGTGGAGTAAGAAGTTATGCCGGTTATATAAAAAGTGGCGGTGGTACAGAATATATCTTTTCCTTTATTGTAAATAATTTTGATGGCAGCCCTTCAACAGCAAGAGATAAAATCTGGAAATTATTGGATGTATTAAAATAAGTAGTTACGTGAAATTTATATTTTTTTTATTGAATACAATACCTGTATTTCGTGGACTAAACCAATTATATGCAAACACAAAATTTAAAAAATCATGGTCGCCTTGTGGCTGGTTATCATTATGTAACTTTTTTATTGTTGTTGCTGGTTTTAATTGGCTCAATCGTAAACCTTGTTCATTCTGCTCCCGAAAATGTTTATTCAGCGTCATTGTTGCTTGTGCTTACAATTGCTACAATTTTGGTTGCGTTTTATGCAAGAGTATTTGCATTAAAGGCACAGGATAGGGCCATCAGAGCTGAAGAGAATTTCAGGCATTTTATTGCTACGGGCAAGCAATTGGATAGTCGTTTAAAGATAAGCCAAATTATAGCTTTACGTTTTGCAGGTGACGATGAATTTGTAGCGTTAACAAAAAAGGCAGCAAATGAAAATATGACTGCAAAAGATATAAAAGCCGCTATTCAAAATTGGAAGGGGGATTATAACAGGGCTTAATTACCCGGTGTAGTTGAAAGCAAATAAAATACGCCCGGTTAATAAAACAAAATAGGTATATGTAAAGGAAGATTTGAAATATCCAGTTACACTTTATTTGCAAACTATTCTGCTGAAGAAAAATAGCCAGCCAGCTTATCTTTTAGTGCAGAGGGCATTTCACAACGTTTCATTTGGGGAGCTTCCATAAAATAAAGGGTTACATCTCCTACATTTAATAGAGAACCTTCTTCATTGTATATTTCTGAATGAAAAACTATTTTATGATGCACCGGTAATTCTCTTAAAGTTGTTTTCACTGTAATTAGGTCATCGTATTTGGCTGGTCTTAAAAACCTGCTATGAATATCCACAACCGGCATAATAATGCCCATAGCCTCAATGTCTTTATAACTGTATCCAAGGTTGCGGATAGCTTCGGCCCTGCCTATTTCATAAAACTGTGCATAGTGGCCATGATAAACAACGCCCATTTGGTCAGTAAGGGCATAATGAATTCTTATTTGTGTTTCTGTTGTATACATTTATCAGTTTATAATTTGCTAAACAGGCATTAACTATTAATTCAATTTGGAGTTTACCGGTATTATTTTCCTATCAGTCCATCTACACTAATCTTGCCAGGCCCAATCAATATAAGTACAATAAAACCGATAAGGAATAAAGACGAAGCTTGTCCCTGGCCAAAAAAATCAAGGTTTTCTGCTTTGTAAAGTGCTACACTCATTTCAATAATAAGGGGGATGCATGCAAGCCTTGTAAATAATCCCAGTATTAAAAAAAGCGAGCAAAAAAATTCAGAAAAAATGACTAAAGAAGTGTTAATAGTTTTTCCCATTCCTAACAGGTTGGGCATGTGTTGTGCGGTTGTATCAAAATGGGTAATTTTTTCCAAACCATGATGAAACATTAAAAGACCAATCCCGATGCGTAAAAATAGCATGCTTGCATTAACAGCACCAGCAGTATATTTTATAGTCAATAATTTTTTCATTGCAATTTTTTGTAGCTGTAATTTTCGGCAATTTAACCTTTATCATTATTATTGAGCGAAAATTATTTTCATTGCGTGAAGCGCTATCTCGTAAAAGGTTTCATGAAATTTGCAGTAATTATTTAGTGAGGGTGAGGATAAAATAAATACTATCAGGGTTATAAATTACCAACATTTTTTTACTAGTTATCAGTGAATAAAAACTGTATTGATTTAATTGAAATAAAGTATTTGCTGCTTCTTACTCTACAAAACAAGTCACAAATAAAATATTCTTTATCATTTTTTTAACAGCATTTCAACGGTACATTCGTTTCTAATTAATCAGTTATCCACTTATTAACAAAGGCTTTGGAATGGTGTTTGCTTGAGTGGCATTATAGTTAATTTTACGCACGGTAATAATGAATGACACAATCAACATGATGAAACTAAAATATCCCCTGCTGCTTTTGGCAGTTTTATTTTCCCTTTCCACTTTTGCACAACCAACACATGTTTTTACTGATGCAGAAAAAAAGTTTAAGGAAGCAAAAGAATTATTTATTAAACAGCAATATGCGCTTGCTTATCCATTGTTGCAGGATGTAAAGGAACAATATCCTGACAAACAAAAAAGTGACAATGTTTATCTGAACGATGATGTGAATTATTATTACATCGTATGCAGGTTAAAGTTACAATTGCCAATATCTGAGGAAGAAGCCAAACATTATATTGCGTGGGTAAATAATCAGCCAAGGTTAGAATTAATGAGTTATCATCTTGGTAAATTTTATTTTATTAAGAATGATTTTAGCAGTGCCATCAAATATTATGAAATTGCGGGTTTAGATAACCTGAGCAATGAGGAAATTGCGGATGCTAAATTTGAAAAAGCCTATTGTTATTTTAACCTCAAACGTTTTGCTGATGCCAAACCACTTTTTAATGAAATTCACCAGTTGCCCGAAAATAAATATTATATCCCAGCCAATTATTATTATGGCTTTATAAGTTATTACGACCGTAATTATAGCGAAGCATTAAAAGCTTTTAAGCTGGTAGAATTAAGAGATGAATACAAGGGAGTTGTTCCTTACTATATCGCAGAAATATATTATTTCCAGGGTAAAAAGGATGAGTCGTTGCGATATGGAGAAAGCGTGTTGAGTAGGGGAGGATTGTACTATGAAAAAGAAATGAAACAATTATTAGGACAGATTTATTTTGAGAAAAAGAATTATGCCAAAGCATTGCCTCTATTAGAATATTATGTAAAAAATACCAGTAAAGTAAGTAGAGAAGATTTGTACGAAGTAAGTTATTCGTATTATGAAGCCAAGCAATTAACCAAGGCAATTGAAGGTTTTAAACAGTTAAGTAATGAGAAGGATTCGTTGGGACAAAACTCAATGTACCTGCTGGGTGATTGTTATTTGCGAACCAATCAAAAGGCAAACGCAAGAACCGCTTTTCAATATTGTGCCAATAACAGCAGTAATAAACAGCAGCAGGAAATATCATTGTTTAATTATGCCAAACTATCTTACGAACTGGGATACCAGGACGTAGCCCTAAATGAAATGAGGCGTTTTTTAAATGATTATCCCAACTCTGAAAACAATGCTGAAGCCAGGGAAATTCTGGTAGGTCTGCTGGCAAATACAAACAACTTTAGTGATGCTCTTGCTTTATATGAATCGTTTGATAAGCCGGCTGTATCTATGCAAAAAGTTTATCCAAGAATATTGTATGGCAGAGCGGTTGAATATTTTAATGATCAGCAAATTATAAAAGCAGATGAACTATTTACAAAGATTTTAAAACTGCCTCCATCGTCTGTAACCCCTTATGCTAATTTTTGGAAGGGCGAAATTGCTTATCGCCTTCCGGATTATGATGCTGCCATACGTTACCTATCCGTTTATTTACAAAGTGGTGCGGTTGCGCAGGGAGAGGCAACTCCTTCAACGGCTAAATATGATCTTGGATATAGCTGGATGAAAAAGGAAAATTATAAACAGTCGCTGGGGTATTTTGAGGCTGTAGCTAAATCTAACACTACAGCAACATCTGTTGAGCAGGATGCTTACGTGCGTACAGCGGATTGTTATTTTATGAACAAAGATTTTACAAAGGCAAATAGCATGTATGATAATGTGTTGAATAATGCGCTCCCTCAAAGTGATTATGCAATGTTTCAAAAGGCAATGATTGCAGGAATAAAAAGTTCCTCGGCTAAAATTATGCTCCTCAACAATCTGAACCGCCAATATCCACAAAGTAGCTTAACGCCTGATGCTACTATGGAAGTAGCAAACACCTACATGGCAGACGAAAAATTTAGGGAAGCTATTCCTTATTTAAACAAGATAGTTGCTACTGAAAATGCAGCAGGATTAAAACCAAAGGCTTATTTAAAACTTGGACTTAGTTATTACAATATTGATAAAAACGAAGATGCACTTACCAATTATCAACAGCTGATACAACTATATCCGCAATCGGCAGAAGCAGATGAAGCATTAGATAACATTAAAAATATTTATGTTGAAGCAGGTAAGCCAAATGAGTATGTTGAGTTGATGCGTAAAAATGGTAAAAATATTTCAGTTTCTGAGGCAGATGGTTTAACCTATAACGCTGCTGAATTAAAATACAATAACAACGATTGTAGTGGAGCCATAGAGGCTTTCAATAATTATTTAGCAAAATTCCCAACAGGAGCATCTGTATTGGATGCCAATTTTTATCGTAGTGAGTGTTATACTAAAAATAAAGATTGGAATAATGCTTTAACCGGTTACACCTATGTTAGCTCCAAAGGCATCAATAAATATTTTGAAAGGGCAACTTTATCAGCATCCAGAATTAATTATTTTGAATTGAAAGATTATGCCAAAGCAAAAAAGAATTTTGAGTCATTGAGAACTGCCGCCATTAACCAGGATAACCAATTAGAAGCATTAAGGGGCTTAGTACGTTGCGATTACCAGTTGAAAGAATATGCCCAGGCCAACGAAGTAGCCAAAGAATTGTTGAAGAGTAAAGGTATTAGCACCGATGATAGATCTGTAGCATTTTTAGTGCTCGGAAAATCTCAACAGGTAAGCAATGATTACTCGGGAGCTATCACTTCTTTCAAATCATGCGCTGTCATCAACAAATCGGCTTGGGGTGCAGAAGCCAGGTATGAAATAGCTAACTGCCAATTTAGTTTGGGTAATTACACAGCTGCCGAAAAAGCTGCACAGGTTGTAATAAAAGAAACCAGTAGTTATGATTTTTGGCTTACACGTAGTTACATTTTATTAGGAGATATTTTTATGCAGCAAAAAGATTATTTCAATGCCAAAGCAACATACCAAAGTGTAGCACAAAATTCAACTATCACAGACTTAAAAACAGAGGCACAGGATAAGTTGGCCAAAGCCACAGAAGCAGAAAAAGGATTTTCGAAAATTAATTAACTATTTTTTAGCAGGGCAATTTTATAAATTAAAAGAAGCAACTTAAACATTCAAATTTACTATGGGTATCAAACATATAATAACAGGTTTAATTTTTTGTTTATCAGGTATTGTATCCCTTGCTCAAAAAGATACTGCTAAAAAGCAGACTGTTGATATTACCTCCAGTTATAAACCTGTCTTAAGAAATGCAGTAAAAATCAATTTTTCGGCTTCTAATTTAACAGCAGATTCTTCAAAAGTAATTTCGCCCTATAATATTCCTTCGCAAAATTTATTTTACACGTATCAACCAATGGTATTAAAACCATTGGCGCTATTACAAGATACAAGTTTGGAACTTGGGCTGAGAAATTTTCTTAAGGTTGGCTTTGGTAATTATTCTACACCATTGGTTAGTGCAGCATTTAGTTTTGGTGATGGGAAAAAAAGTTTGGTAAATGTTTATGCTGATTATATTTCATCTAAAGGGAAAATAAAAAACCAGGATTACAGCCAGTTAAATGTAAAAGCCAACGGTAGTTATTTTACAGAAAGCAATGAACTCTACGGAAGCGCCGGAATTAGTCAACATGACTATTATTTATATGGCTATAATCACGTTGCCCATAGTTATGAAAAGAAGGACGTATTACAAAGGTTAACTGATATTAAATTAAGCGCAGGCTTTCGCAACAAGGAAGCAACTGAATCCGGCATTAACTACAACCCTAATGTTGAGATAAATATTTTTAGCAATCAAAATAGGTTATCCGAAAGTTCTTTAATGATTGATGCCCCTGCCGAAAAATCCATTGATGATTTATTTAAGGTAAAGCTTGCAGCCAAGGCTGATATAACCACTTATACAACAAAAAATTATATTCCTAATAATACAAGAATCAATAATAACATTTATTCCATTGCTCCGGAATTAGTCTATACTACGTCAGTATTAAAATTGCACGGTGGAATAACACCAACCTGGGATAATGGACAGTTAAGTGTGCTACCGAATATCTACGGAGAGGCACAAATTCCTGACAAACCCTTTTTGGTGCAGGCTGGTTTAATAGGTAGAATCATAAAAAATAATTATCAAAATTTAACAGACATAAATCCTTATCTGGCAACCATCTTCACCCAAAAAAATACAAAAGAGATTGAGTTTTACGGCGGGCTTAAAGCTTCTGTAGGCAAGCACTTTAATTTTAGTGCCAAGGCAGGTTTTATCAGTTATACTAACCTGGCTTTTTTTATAAATGATACTACGGCTGGCTCCGACTTGAAATCTTTTAAAATAAGTAATGAAAGTAAGGTTACCGATCTTCGGATACATGGCGATTTGAGTTTTATTAGCCAGGATAAATTTACCATTACAGGTGGGCTTACTTTTAATGGCTATACAGGTATGAAAGACAATAACAAAGCATGGGGTACAATACCTTTAGAGATAAATGCTTCATTAAAATGGTGGGCATTTAAGCAAGTAATGGTGAAGAGTGATTTTAAAACATTTACCGGAGGTCCTTATCTGCTGCCAAATAACGTAAATAAAAGCTTAAGTGGTGCAGCTGACCTAAGTGCGGGTGTTGAAGTAAGTATTAATAAAAAAATAAGTGCCTGGTTTGACATCAATAATATTTTGAATGATAAATACCAACGCTGGAATAATTATGAAGTGTACGGCCTAAATTTTTTAGCGGGAGTTATTTTGAAGTTTTAAATGCCAGGTATAAAAATTTCTGCTTACTTATTTATAGTTTGTAGTTGACAGACAGCCCTTGTTTTGGTGTATAAGCCTATCTTTGATTAATAAGCCTTTTTTATGGATTATTTAATAGCACCAACACTTTTTCAAAATAACATCTGTAGGTTACCCGGTATCGGAACATTGTCTGTTATAACCAATAAGGCGGAGAATGACTTTGTTAATTCACGCCTGTCAGCACCTGTGCCATCCATTTCTTTTTCAGTTTCGAAGGATAATGAAAATACATTCAATGAATTTACAGCTTTGAGTGAACTAATTAAAAAAGACCTGGATGAGAAGGGGAGTGTTACAATACAATCAGTTGGGAATTTTATTAAAAGTGAGTTGGGAGGTATTGATTTTATCCCACTGGAAATAAATAAAATGTTTACACCGGCAGTGATTGCTGAAAGGGTTATCCGGCATGCAACGGAACATACTATTTTAGTAGGCGATAAGGAAACTACTAATTTTGAAATGTCGGAATATTTTGTGGAAGAGAATAAAGAACCTAAAGACAACTGGTGGATTTGGGCAATTGTTTTAGGACTTGTTGGAGCAGTAATAATTGGTTATTATATTATGGAAAACGGTTTTAATTTGTTGGGTAATACCATAGCTTTTTAAATTAAGCCTATCAATAATTCTATTTTTTTTGTTTAATTAAAATAAAATTTTAATTAAAAGTAGCTTCAAACATTGTGGGCCAGCGTTTACCGGTGATGTATATTTTTTTACTGATACTATCATATGCAATACCATTCAATACATCAGTTCTGTCTTTTACTATTTGATTGAAAAAGTATTGCTCTTTCAATCCCGGCAAATCAATTTTTCCCACAACATGACCGTTTGCAGGGTCGATTTTAATTATAAAATCACTCTGGTAAACATTGGCGAATACATATCCATTGATCATTTCCAGCTCATTGATTGATTCAACCGGCCCAATGTTATCAGTGACCTGTACTGTACTTCTAATCTTGAAGTTTTCTGGATTTACAAAATAAAGGTTGGCAGATCCGTCACTGATGATAAGATCGGTTTCAGTGTGTGTAATGCCCCATCCTTCATATGGCCAGTTAAAAATTTTAACAGGTGTATCTATATTATTAATATCATATACATTTACAATATTACTTTGCCAGGTGAGCTGATAAATCTTGTTATTAAATATGGTTATGCCTTCACCAAAAATTTTTTGAGTACCCATAAGATGTTTGTGTTCTACCCTACCTGTTTTAATATTCGTAATCCTTAAAGAAGATGATTCAAAATCGCCGGTTCCTTCATATAGCTTACCTTTATAAATTTCCAATCCTTGGGTATAGGCACTAGTGTCATGAGGGTAAATGCCAATTATATTCAGATTGATAATTTGGGGAACAGCAAGTCCCGTTCCAGTCGTAACAGTTGCGGTCTCTTCTGGTTGTGATTCATTTCCATTACAGGCGAAGAATAAAATACTAACAGCTAATAATAAGTACTTTTTCATTAATAGGTATTTCAGTTTAGCTGCAAAAATACAGAACGCAAGCAGTTTTGTTACTTTCAATTAAATAAAAGGAGGTAAATTATTTGGTTTTATGAAAATAATGTCTACTTTTGTCTTATCTCTGAAACGGATATTTCCTACACACTCGCATTAAATAAGTAATACCGTTACTTCATTCTGAGATTTTCATTCCAATTTCCTTCGTTTTTGCCCTGTATATTTCCGATACCTCTGTATGTACCTCCCGATACCCAATGAGCCAAATTTAATTTTTGGACATTTAATCACCCCTCGATGAAAGCTTTAGTTGGTTTATTATTTCTACTACAGGTAGTTACTGTTGCAAATGCACAACGAGTTTGCGCATCAGAAATATATTCTCAGAAATTATTATCTTCAAATCCTTCCATAAAGAGCGGCTGGAACAAGGCTGATGCACAAATTTCAGCTACTTTAAAGGCGGCATCCAGTTTTGTAGCAAGAGATACTACGACAAACGAAACTATTTATCTACCTGTTGTAATTCATATTGTTTATAATAAAACGATTGAAAATATTACTGATGCTCAGGTAAAGTCGCAATTAGTAGTTTTAAACGATGACTACAGTAATTCGAATATTGATAAAATAAATACACCTGCGGTATTCTCACTTCTTGCTGCAGATACAAAGATTAAATTTTGTTTAGCACAAGTAGATCCACAAGGAAGAAAGACTGGAGGTATTGTAAGAAAATATACAACAAAGGAGTATTTTTCTCCGGAAGATGGAATGAAAAGTTCAGCACAAGGTGGAGATGACGCATGGGATAGTAAGCGTTATCTCAATATCTGGGTTTGTAACATGTCTGGCAGAACTATGGGATACTCAAGTTTACCAGGAGGTCCGGCTAATGTGGATGGAGTCGTAATCTCTTACGATGTTTTTGGTACGGGAGAAAATGTAAGATCACCTTTTAATAAAGGACGTACAGCAACACACGAAATAGGCCATTGGCTTGGCTTAAAACATATTTGGGGTGATGCTATTTGTGGTACTGACCTGGTGGAGGATACGCCTACACAGCAATACTACAACTATGGTTGTCCTGCATTTCCACATGTTAGTAATTGCTCTCCAAACACAAACGGCGATATGTTTATGAACTTTATGGATTTTACAAATGATGGCTGTATGAATATGTTCACAATCGGTCAAAAACAAAGAATGAGGGCTTTGTTTGCCAAAGGAAATTTGCGCAATTCTTTTTTATTATCTTTTGCCTGCGATAGTACGCTTGCCCAGGGAAGTGCTTTACCAATTGAAGATACAATACCTGTAGTTACTGTTACTACAACTATACATGCAAAACAAAGTGCTGGCTTAAAGGTATATCCTAACCCGACGCAATCAATTGTGAATATTGAATATATCAATACAATCAATAGTAGCCCTAAAACAATCAGCATATTCAATGTTGTTGGCACAAGGGTTTACACCGGTCAGTTGACTAAAGAAAAGGCTTCAGTAAATATGGTAAATTTTGCAAAAGGAATTTATATTGTACAAATTGAAGAAGGTGGCAACAAGTTGACTTCAAAAATTATAAAACAATAAGCATTTAAGTTAATATCGATTTTATAAATTTAATTCAGCCCTTTATATGGCTATCAGTAGCAGTGGGTATGTGTGGTAATTTAATTCATCATCAACACATTCACACTCCGCTGTAAAATATTAAAAGCAATTTCGGCCATCAGATTTTCTTTATCCAATGTTGGATTTACTTCTGTAATTTCAAAACAACATACTTTGCGGCTCTGCATAAATTTACTAATCAAATCTTCTGCTTCCCTCTCCTTTAAACCATTACTAACGGGTGTTCCGGTGCCACGGGAGATGGAGGAGTCAAGGCTATCCACATCAAAACTTACATAAATATCTGTACAGTCTGATAGATAACGCAGTACTTTTCTGCTGGCACTTTCAGCACCATTTCTTCTTATTTCACCAGTAGTTATTACTTTGATACCATGTTTTTCAATGAGGGATTTTTCTTCTTTTTCAAAATCACGAAGCGAAATAAATACAATGTCCTCAGGTAAAACTTTAGGAAAAATCCCCCCCAAATTTTTTAATTGCTCCCAAAACTTTTTCGTTTTGTCATCAAGGTCGTGTGTTTTACATTCATCGTTATCTTCTCCAATGGCTACAGCAAGTGGCATACCGTGCATATTACCAGTTGGCGTGGTATAGGGTGTATGTAGGTCAGCATGGGCATCAATCCAGATTACACCTAATTTACTTTTGGGCTTTGCCATTTTTATACCGGTGATGGTGCCGCCTGCACTGCTATGATCACCACTTAATATCACAGGAAAAAAATGTCCTTTAATAGATTCACTTACGGCCTTGCTCAATCTTTCATAAATGTTTAATACACCATGAATCCTTTTGGCGTAAGGTGATTGTATTGGCTCAAATAACAGGTTGTTCTCCTCCTGTATTTTTTCTGATGGAAAATGCACAAAGAAGTTACTCATAAAATCAAGTGCAGCTATCTTAATAGCATCAACACCTAAGCTGGCACCACGGGTACCGGCACCAATTTCACTGGGAACTTCAATCAGTTTAATATTCTTCATAATTATTTTATTGCCGCAGCTAAACAATGTTATGGCAAAATGTATTAAGGCTTATGCTAATGGTGATGTACACCGCCGCGGTTGTGTGAACAACAAATTTATAACTTTCCGGCCAAAGGATCACTTCCGTTGAGAGTGCCGATAGTTTTAAGTGGTTTGAACCGAACAAACATATCCTCGCTGTACCAGTTTTCTTTACGTGTTTTTTGGATTATTGCAGTATGTTGGTGCATTTGGTAGGCGAATGCTTTCATATCTTCCTTACTTTGCCAAATACTAAATGTAGCCTGTTTTATGTATGGCATCTCACCAATACCAACAGATGTTACAAAGCCTTTTGCGCCGGCCATTTCATTGGATGCGGCAGCAACATTTTGCCAAAAGGCATTGAGTTTATTAAGGCGGATAGTGGCTCTTGTTAAGGTAGCAATAAGGCCATTGTAATTTGTTTGTTTAGCCAGTGAGCCAAAGGGTTCTTTTCCATCCCACCTGCCATGTCCTTCAATGGGTTCTAAAAAAATAGTCCATGTTTCGCAATTAAAAAAATGTAACCATTTATTAATAAACGGCCCATATAAATTATTAAGGTGGCTTGCAGCATTAAAGGTTGCTGCTTCTGCTAAAGCATCGTGTACAACTAATATACCCCATTGTTGCCAGTCAGGATGTTTATCGAAAGTGCCGTTTTTACCACAACCCAATAATTTATAAAAAGAAATATTTTTATTAAACCAGAGAGGCAACCGGTGTACAGCCATGGCCAATACAGCAAATGGAATATATTTTTTTGGATAACGGATGATTGTTAGTGTTACCAGCATAGTGCAACAATAACAAGTTTTTTGTTACAAAGTTGAAAAATGAAAAATCAATTTAATAAAATCAAATAGTATAATATTATTTGTATGGTTATGCACTATAAACCCAATTAAAAAGGAGTAGCATCTGCCACTCCCTTTTTTCAAAAACTATGGTTTGTATTTTAATAAGTAGCAAGCCCGGTAGCTGGTGCAGGAAGATTTGATGCACTACTTATAAATTCAAGTTCTCCCATGAATTTTCTATGGTATCCCCCAATTGTATTTGATTTTGAATTTAGTTCGTACACAAAATAATTATTTTCAGCAACAACTATATCAAGAGGGCCACCGTCTGTTTTAGCCGCTTCTTTTTGTACTAAATATAATGCGCCTTGCGTATCCACGTAATAGGAAGATATATTGTTGCTTGCTGTATTTGTTATGTATGCAAACCTGCCATGCTTTGTAACTGCCACCCAGCAAGGAGCTGATTCAAAATTAGCTATCGCCCCATTAATATTTTTTGGAACACCATTGTTGTTAGTAAAGTATGACGTAGCTGATCCTGCTCCGGCTCCACCACCAACAGCGTTAGACACAATCATAAAGCGATTCCTCGAAAATTCAAATCCAAAGGGTGTTTTTCCAATTGAGGGGGTAAAAATGCCCTTGTTTACAGACCCATCCTGCTTAACTTTAAAAGTACTTATGATATTAGTCGCTTTTTCTGTAACAGCTATCCAGTCTCCATTAGGTGTAAAAGAAATTTGTGGGGCATCCACAGCAGTACCACTTAAAGATTGGGTTGATCCTTCAATATCCGTAAGCGTGCCATCGGTGCCAATCCAAAAGCCGTGAATATTATCACTTCCCCTGTTTAAAACATACAGCATGTTATCATGAACACTTAAACTTACCGGGGTTTTTCCTTTTGAACTTTCTGTATGTGCAAGGCTAAGGCTTCCATCCTCCTGTACTTTAAATGATGAAACTGAATTGCTGCCTGCATTTACAGCAAAAAGCCATTTATGATTTTTATCCAGCTCCAATGCACCCTGCGATCCCAGTGGTTTACCGGTTCCTGAGCAACCAGACATGGTGCTTCCTGAAAAATTAAGCGAACCATCATGCCTAATCTTATACACCAGTATCTCGTTCTTTTCAGCCGCATTGCTTTCTGTATAAAGGTAATGTTCATTATTACCTTCTCTGGATGCGGTGTTTAGGCTTTGCAGGGTTTCTGTAATTGCAGCTTCATCAGGATTAGCACCTTTTTCTGCCACCATTTCTTCTGTTGATATGTTGGATTGAATTGCGGGGGTAAAATTCTTATCCCCGTTTTTACTACAGGAGCCCAGGCTAAAAAAAATACTGATGGTGATTGATGCAGTTAGCAAATTGATCTTTTTCATTGTTTTGTTTTTAAATGTTTATAATTGTTTTATAAAGCGTTTTTTTAATTTGATGTTGTAATTGTTACCGGTTCCGGATATGCATAGCGATGCCACTATCTCATTGAGATTTTTTTAATTTCAATAAACTGATTGTTATTTAAACCGGTGGATAATACCAACATGCAAGCCTGTACTTGTGATGGGTAAGTTGCCTACCCCCATTCCTTGCAACGGTATTTTTAAAAAAGGTGCTATTCTTAATTCAAGATATTTGGAAATCTTTTGTGTATACCCTGCACTGATACTGACAACTGCAGGCAATCCATAATTATTCTTTACATACATTCCTGTTATTTTTTCAGCAGTACCGTTCATAGTAACGTTGTACATGTTCTTTTCCTTTGTCATAATATAGGCTGACATTCCTGTGGAAATAAACAGCCCCGATTTTTTTTTAAGGAGGAAATTATATTGGATTTTCAGTGGAATTTCTATCAGCGAACTTTCGCTTTCAAGATTGTTGATTACCATTCCTGCAGGCATGGTTGACTTTACTTTATCCATACTAAATTTGGCCCCTTCGCTTCTGTAATTTTTCTTATTCCATATAATTCCGGTTTCAAAAGAAAC
>JANXSR010000001.1 GCA_025352625.1 Ferruginibacter sp. | reverse complement strand
AGCTGGAAAGAAGCGATGGTAGCTCAATTGCAGCATCGTTTATAAATTAAACTATAGTTTGTAGCGACAAATAAAGTGAGGATATGGCACAATAATTGAATTTTGGGTAACGATATTTTAAAATTTATCTTTAAAATAATTAAAAATCAAATCAACATGAAGCAGCAATATTATTTTTTATTGATGACGCTTGTAATGCCTGTGCTGGTATTTGCCCAGGCTACACCTGCGGCACCTATGAATTTACCAAAAGATGCACCAGTAAATGTTACCATTGCTGATGCCAAAACGGGCAATTTATTAAGTAGTGAAATTGTTGTATTTAAAAGTAGGGCCAATGGCACCGAGTTTCAGGGGCTTTCAGATTCTACAGGTAAGTTTTCTTTAAGGCTACCGAATGGCAGTAAGTATGATATTTATATACTTGGCTTTCATGATTCTACCAGTTACAATGTGTTAGATATTCCTGCTTTAAAAGACAACCAGTATTATAAAAATCCTTTTAATGTTGATATTCAATTTGAGGCACCAAAATCGTTTGTGTTGGACAACTGTACCTTTGAAACAGGCAAAGCTACCTTACAACCGGAAGCCTATAAAGTAGTGGATGAATTGGTAGAATACTTAAAAAGAAAAGAAGACGAAAAAATAGAAGTTGGCGGACACACAGACAATGTAGGCAAACCGGAAGCAAATATGATACTGTCTACAAATAGAGCCAATACTGTAAGGGCTTATCTTTTAACTAAAGGTATCGCACCCGAAAGAGTGACCGCAAAGGGATACGGGATGACGATGCCCATTGCAGAAAATACCTCAGCAGAAGGACGAGGTCTTAACCGCAGGACAGAAGTAAAAATTGTGGAGTAAGAATTTTACATTTTATACCAAATAGGGAACAATATAAAAGCTGTTCCCTTTTTTATGATATTTTATGGATGCATTTTAAAAGGATAGAGATAATAAAATAAGATTTCACAAATACTTTACCATACACATTTTACAGCCTGCCTGTTTTAAGTTAGTTTTGCAGCCAACATAAAAATGAAAAAATTAGACAAGTATATACTAAAAAGTTTTTTAACCACTTTTGTCTTTTGCATTATCCTTTTTACTGTAATTGTCGTTGTAATTGATACCAGCGAAAAAACGGATGATTTCCATAAATCCGGCTTATCACTCTGGACGATTATTACAGAGTATCATTTGGGCTTTATTCCGCATATTGATGCCATGTTATTTCCCTTATTTGTTTTTATTGCAGTTATTTTTTTTACGGCAAAATTGGCAGATCGTTCAGAGGTAATCGCCATACTAAGCAGCGGCGTAAGTTTTAGGCGTTTTTTGGTTCCGTATTGGATAGGCAGTGTTTTTTTGGCGACTGTTTTATGGCTCGCTTACCAGTTTGTATTGCCCCGAGCCAATACCATTTGGGGTGTTTTTCAGGCAAAATACATTGATGTAAACTTTGGTAACAATGAAAATAAATCGTTTTTACAAAACTATTATTTTAGATTGGATTCTAATACCTATGCTGGCTTACGTAGTTATGATACGCTCAGCAAAACCGGGGCTAATTTTTTTATACAGGAGTTTAAAAAAAATGAACTGGTTTACAATCTTCGGTGCGAAAATATAGCATGGGACACTACTGTAAGGAAATGGAAGTTAACCAATGTACAGCAACGTATATTTAATGGCGACAAAGAAACTATTCGTCATAACCCCTCATTACTGATTAATTATAATTTTAAGCCAACAGACCTTCGAAGGGATGATTACTTAAAAGACAGGTTATCCACTGCAGAGTTGAATAACTTGATAAAAATGGATAAGATGCGGGGCTCAGAAGATATTAATACATTGCTTGTAGAGCGGTATAACAGGGATGCTATTCCGGCGTCGGTGATTATTTTAACACTGATTGGTGCTACGCTTTCTTCCCGGAAAGTTAGGGGAGGTAGTGGATTACACCTTGCTGTTGGTGTGGTGCTTAGTGTATTGTATATTTTATTTGGAAAGTTTTCACTGGTATTTGCCACAAAAGGTAGTTTTACTCCCTTTCTTGCGGCATGGTTGCCTAATATTATATTTGGCATCATTGCATACTACTTGTACAGGCGGGCAGCCAGGTAGTTTTTTGTTAAAAAACTTATGTTTTTTTTGCGAGCATTTGCAGTTGCTCCTCTATTTTTTTATTCCATAATTCCTGCTCCGATGCTACCTGGCTATTTTTAGTTTCGCTGTCGTAAGCATTTTGCATTGTTAACAATTCTAAATGGGTTTGGTAATATATTTTTTCTATTACTTTGCTATAATCGTTCATTGTATAGCTTGCATTTTTTAAATTTCGTATAAATAGTAGCGCATGGATATACGCAATGTCAAAGTGATGTTGCTCATGATTTAAAATGTACGCAGTTCTTCTGTCATCTTTAACCCAGCTATCTGCTATTGAAAAATTACAATTTACCGAGATTTTTAAAGTAGCGATATTCCCCTCCGATTGAAAAACCATTTTAAAACCAATACCTGCGTTGGTTATTGCTGCTGCATCACTGGAGGCAACCGGCGTTCCTTTAAAATCTTTCCATGTTAATTTTACTGCAGGATTATAAAAAATTAGCGGCTTGGTTGTCGCTGCATCTGAAGAAATGTAATTTACTTCTACATTCAGTTTTTGTGCTTCAACGGCAAGAGAACTCATTAAGGTTATAAAGAGGAAAGCGATATATTTTTTCATAATTATTGATGAACGAAAATAACATCAAATAGTATGTTTCATTTGGTACATGAAACAGAATTACAATTATATTAACAGGAAACTAGCTCGGATTGCTATTCTGTATAATTAAGATCTTTACCAAAAGTCTCTTCAGTAAAATAGGCTGCAATAACTGCAATAGCCATCACTATTACCCCTGTTACCCACCCTGCGGTGATATAGGGATGAGACAGATCAGCAAATAAACCTTGCAACCATTTAAAGAGTAGAAATAATATTGGTAATGCCCCTCTTACCATATTAGGTACGGTAGTGGCAGCAGTAGCTCTTAAATTAGTGCCAAACTGCTCAGCAGCCATGGTGACAAAAATTGCCCAAAAGCCAGTGCCAAAACCCATTGCTGCGCATATTACATACATACCTGCAGCGGTACCATTTTGTTGATTAAAATAAAAAATGATGGAGATAATAGTGAGAATATAAAAAATATACAAAGCCTTTTTTCTACTTCTGAACCATTGGCTAACAAACCCTGCCAACAAATCAGCAACGGAAATAAATACATAGGCATACATGGTTGATATTTTGGGCAATACTGTTTCTGTTATGCCAAATTCTATTGCAAAATTATTGGAGAAGGCTACCAAAATACCAATTACATACCATGTTGGTAATCCAATTAAAATGGCACAAATGTATTTTTTAAAACGAAGGATGTTAGTGAAGAACATAAAGAAGTTCCCCCTGCTGACGCCAGATTGTTTGGTATTGGTAAACATACTGCTTTCGAATACGGATATACGCAGTATCAATAAGCAAAAACCCAAACCACCACCAATAAAATAGCAGATACGCCAGTTGAAATTTTGAGAAACAAAAAATGCAGCCACGGCACCCAGTAAGCCGATACCCGCTACCAGTGAAGTGCTTAGTCCTCTTTTTTCCTTACAAACCAGCTCAGTAACAAGGGTGATACCTGCACCTAATTCTCCGGCCAATCCAATACCGGCAATAAACCTGGTAAGTGCATATTGGTTGGGTGTTTGCACAAAGCCATTAACAATATTGGCAAGTGAATATAAAATGATAGATCCAAATAATACACTTAATCTTCCTTTTTTATCACCCATTATGCCCCAGATAATACCGCCAATTAAAAGGCCCATCATTTGTATACTAATGATAAATTCGCCCTGTGTTTTTACCTGGGCTGCAGAAAGACCTAATTCTGTTAAACTATCTACCCTTACAATATTGAATAGCAATAAATCATAGATGTCAACAAAATATCCAAGGGCAGCAACAAGAACGGCAATGGTAAAAATGGAAGAAGATTGTTTTGATGTAGCAGTCATTTATGGCGTATTCTTTTTTGCGTTTTTCTTTTTATCAAAAAGTAGTTTTACAAATATTGGAGCTGTAGTAACCAACACAATGCCAATAACAATTACTTCAAGATGTTCTTTTAAATCAAAATGAAATGTATTAAAAAAGAACTGTTGCAGGTAATGGCCTGCAAACAACATGGAGAATACCCAGCCAATACAACCAGCAATATTATACCAGGTAAACTTTTTGCTCTCCATACCAACGATACCCGCTACAATAGGTGCAAAGGTTCTTACAATAGGAATGAACCTTGCCATCACAATGGCACCACCTCCATGCTTATCATAGAATTCTTTGGCTTGTAATAAATATTTTTTCTTAAAGAGTAATGTGTCTTTACGTTCAAACAAAAACGGACCACTTTTTCTGCCAAACCAATAACCAACAAAGTTACCAATGATTCCCGCCAGCGAAATTACAATTCCTAAAATTATCAGGTTTACAAAAGAGCTGTCTACATGTATGCCCAGCCCTTTTTGCACCAGGTCGTTACTAAAAATACCTGTTACAAAAAGTAGGGAGTCGCCTGGTAAAAAAAATCCGGCAAATAAACCCGTTTCTGCAAAAACAGCAAATACGATGAACCATAAGCCGCCATTCTCAATATACCATTGTGGTTGCAGTAATTGTGTCCAGTGAAAATCTAATAAAATAAAATAGTGCATATAATGGGGTATCAATAATGTAAAAATAGTT
>JANXSR010000468.1 GCA_025352625.1 Ferruginibacter sp. | reverse complement strand
CATGGCTTCCAGCTCTATGTAAAGTTTCAGCGTTTCCAGTTCTTTTTGCAGCGTCACTTTTTCTGATCTTGAATTTTCCAGTACCAACCGGATAAGCTGAGAGAATTTAGTAAGGTATTCAGAGGCTGTTTGCGAATCATTCTCCAGTGTGTACAGCTTGATAGAATTGAGGCAATTGAAAATAAAATGAGGGTTCATCTGGGCACGCAGGGCGATCATTTCCGTCTCTGCAATTTTGTGTTCAAATGCTGTTTCAACCTGTTTTATTTTTTGTGCTTCCACTACTTTGTTTTGTGCTTCCAGTTCGGCGCTTCTTTGTTGTAAAGCGGCCTGCAATTGCTGGTTGTAATTTTGCTGCAATTTATTTTTTTCGAGCAACACCAGTTTGCTGCGATAAGTTAATGCAAACGAAAAACAGATGGCTTCAATCACCAGGCCCAGCATAAGAAATACAATAGCGAAATTAATGACCAGGAATAATTCATAATTCATATCTGTAGGGGGCGCATACAGATTTAATAATGGCATACACCATAATACCAGCAGGCTTACTATTCCGGTAAACAAAAACCATTTAACCGGGTCTTTACTTTTTGCTGCAAGTATTAATAAAACAATATTGAGGAGTATAATGGCAAAGGGTGTTAAAATGATACCATAATAATTGAGGTTAAAAGGAAACCAGCCAAACCGCACTTCTGTAAACTCTAAGAGCATTTGTAAAATACATATCGCCGCAAGCACTTTCACCAGCAGCCACGCCTTTTTAAAATGAATGTGTAATTGCAGCATACTGCCAATAAAAAAACTATACAATACAGGTATCAGGTAAATGAATATGGAGAAAATAATATCATGTAACAATGGAGAAAACATGGCCATGCCAAGCCTGATATCCATCCAGTGCAAACAGGAGAAGAAAGCTGCAATTGTGTAGCATATATACCAAATAAAAGAACCATGCCGGTACAGGTAATAATTGTAAGCGGCGAAGATGCCAATAAAAAAGAAACACCCTGCCATAGCGGCCAATATCAGGAAAAGATACCTTGCTCCAAAGCTACTATGCACCTCTTCGGCCATACCTGTAAATTGGGTTTCAAGAAATATGATGGGAGGAATCAGTTGGCTCTGCCGGTCTTCTGTGCGTAGCCAATAGGTGGCAGAGGTTTGGGGCGCCACTACAACAGGAAGCCTGCCCCGTTCATAAGCAGAAGTGTTACCCGGTGGAAGTAAGTTTTTGGTTTCGTAAGCTCCGCTTCTTGCTATCAATTGATTATTGCTGTACAGCCTTGTAAAATAATGAACAGTACTTATACTCAGGTTTACGGTGTCTGTTGCAGATGTGTTACGGACAGTAAATTTTTTCCATTGAATGATCAACGGCCTCTTAGTGAATTTTTGTTGGCGCCATTCATTTCTATAAGGAACAAAAACCTGCTTTTGGGCTTCTTCAAAAGAAAGTGCCGTATCTCCGGTTTCCTGGTAAATAAAACAGTTATCTGCAATATCCACCGATTGCTTCCAGTTGGGTTGGCCGTTTAATACAAGCGTATCCTGTGCAGCACAGGTACCGATGCTTATAATAAAAAAATAAAAAGAGATCAATATCCGCTGCATAATCCACTGGTATATTTTTAAAATTAACCAAACCCAACAGCATTGCCTAAAGCATTTGGTGAGTAGCCAATTTTTTGAGGGAGTGGTAAAAAGTTCCGTCATTGAATACACCATCCTGCGAATACTGCTGCTCACTCATAAAGATGGCTGTTCACCATTTACTGTTTTACAATAGATTGAAGGAAGCTGAATTTTACAGTATACAATTCAATGCCATTAAGGCGTTGAGGCGTTTTGAAAATTGTAACACAGTAAGCCTAAGAAAAGACGTCTTAACGACTCAACGGCATTGGAATACAATTACTAATAAACAAGTAACTATGATTTTTATTAAAAAAGTACCATCAAAACTAAAGCCCGCTGTATTCATTTTATTGTTTACAGTAATTGGCTTCAACGCATTCAGTCAAAACAACAGCTATGAAATTTATGCCCTCAAATTTGCATCCCTCAAATTCAAATTTCCTGTAACTTTTTTCGCAGTTGGTTCCACCTCCAAAGACAGTGTTCAACCTTGCTATATTGTGTATTTATTAAAAGGCAAAAATGGAAAGAACATATTGGTGGATGCCGGGTTTACTGAAACACCTCCTATTTACAATATGGAGGGCTTCAACTATGTTCGCCCCGATGAGATGCTGAAAAAAATAAACGTTGACCCTGCAAGTATTACCGACATTATCCTTACTCATCCGCACTGGGACCACATCGGTGGCATGGATCTTTTTCCAAACGCAATGGTGTGGATGCAGGAGCAGGACTTTAATTACTTCGTGGGCACGGCCTGGCAAAAGGGTGGTGATTCAAGTGGTTTCAGCGGTAAGGATGTGGTTAAGATAATTCAGAAAAACATTGCTAAAAAACTCACCCTTGTAAAAGGAGATAGTGTGGAAATTATGCCGGGTATACGGGTCTTTACCGGCTCAAAACACACGTACGAATCGCAGTACGTTTTAGTAGGTACCGATAATGATAAAGTGATTATTGCATCTGATAATAGCTGGCTCTATTACAACCTTGTTAACCTGCTACCGATCCCTTTAACTTTTGATACCAATGCATATCTACAGAATCTGAAAAGAATGAGGGCAATGGTAAAAAATGTTGACCTGATTCTTCCGGGGCACGACCCTCTGGTATTTTCCAAATTTTCAAAAGTAACTGAAGATGTGGTTAAGATAAAATAGTAACAATAATGATTGCAATAATCTATGCACTTCCCGATATGCTTATCTCTCAAAAAAATAATCCTTTCACACTCAAATAAAAAGAAAAATGAAACAACAACTTAACTACAAAATGATACTGGCTACTGCTATCATTGTGTTCTTTGTGTCAACAAATACCATGGCACAAGTGCCGCCAGCAGGCAAATACAACACCACCAATTATCCCGAAGACAGGAAAGCCATTGAAGCATTGGGCATGTTAGCAGACAGCTCAGCTTATTTAAACGATGATTATATTTCTGTTGGCGCAGAAGGCATGGTGTACTATGGCAGGATACAGGAAGAAAATTCCTTTAAAAAAAACGATCTAAAATTTAAGTCGTTAACACCAGTGCAAGGAACAGCAATACTAAGGATTTTCGATGGTAAGACTGCTGTAAGCAATGCAATATTGAATGTGGTGTTTTCATCACCCAAAGGCGACTTACATGTGAAAGTAATCAGGTCTGCCACCTATGTGAAGCAAATGGGGAAATGGTACATAGTATATGGGCAAGGCACGATGGTGCAGACTGAGGCTGAGTTGGAAGAATCTATAAAAAAATCACTGCTAAAAAATTAAGATAGCGGCACAATTCAGCCATGGAGGAAATAGCAAAAAAAAGTGATAAAGAATACTGATGATCTCCTTTGATCCAATTAGTAAATTTTAAAATTTCTGTAATGACTAACATCAATATTCACTGCAAAAAAACCAGGTATGGGTTTAAGGAAAATATGCTTTGGTTTATCGCTGGCCTCTGTTGCATCTCCTTTCTGCTATATGTCGGTATCCTTTTATATCCTTTAGCAGCTAAAGTATTAGAATACTTGAATGGTGGTATTGGAGTGTTGAACAATGCAGTAATGGGTTGTTACCGGTAAGCCGTAATACTTTCCAATAGCAGTACAAAGCTCCGTCAGAAAAATAAATCCTTTCACACTCAAATAAAAAAGAAAAAATGAAACAACAAGTTAACTGCAAAATGATATTGTTTACTGCTATCATTATGCTCTTTGTCTCTACAATTACCCTTGCACAAGTGCCGCCAACAGGCAAATACAACACCGCCAATTATCCTGAAGACAGGAAAGCCATTGAGGCATTGGGAATGATTAATGACAGTACCGTTTACTTAAATGATGATTATATAGCCGTAGGACCAGAGGGAAAAGTATCTTATGGTTTTGAAGAATGGAAGAAAGGTTTTACTGATAAAGGCGCCACTTTTAAATCGGTTACGCCAAGGCCTGGAACATATATCTTAAGAGTTTACAATGGTGATGCCGCTGTAAAAAATATGATACTGGATGTGTTGTTTGCAACTCCCGGCGGTGATATGTCTATTACTGTTATCAGAACAGAAACCTATATTAAGCAAAATGGCAAATGGTACTTTGTTGGCGGCCAGGGAACCAAGCTGGCGAGTGCGGAAGAAATGCAGCAAATGATAAAAAAATGAATGAAGAAAGAGTAGTTTAAAAAAAAATGACGCCCCTGATTTTAAAAGAAACAACCCTGTATTTTATTTGAGACATTATGAGCTACACTAAAAAAATCGCCCTGGCAAGCCTGTATGGGCACCTGCTTTTTTTGTTTGTTTTTATACTGATGCATTTTTTGCGGCCAGATAAAAGCTACCTGAAAAACTTTACCAGTGAATATGCTGTGGGTGATTTTGGCTGGTTGATGACGCTTGGATTTTTGGGTGTTGTTACAGGCGCCTTGTTTATTATTATTGGATTATTACTACATTTTAAGGCATCAAAAATAAGTGTAATTACATTAAGTTTGTGGTGCGTTGGTATGTTGCTTGCCGCACTTTTTAAAACAGATGTACCTGTAGAAAAAACAACAGTGAAAGGACTCATTCACGGCTTTGCGGCGCTGTTGGCCTTCATCAATTTAGGTATAGCTATGATTGCGTGGGGATTCATTTTTAACAGAAATAATAACTGGAAAAATATTGCAAAGCAATCATGTTTTTTCGGGGTGATGAGCATTGTATTGTTTGTGATTTTTTTTATGAGTCCGCCATCGTTCAGGGGCCTCGCACAAAGGATGCTGATTGTATGGGATATGCTTTGGCTCCTTCTTGTAAACAGGGGGCTTTTTCGCAATGCGATTGTATATCCTAAAACAGCATAATCATATTCGTTTCGGGTATTACTTCTCATCAGTTCAGTCATTTGAAATTTTAAAAAACTGCCGAATGTAAGAGCAACGGTTTTTATTACGCACTAATTAATCATATAACTAAACCAATCATAAAAAAATAACCATGCTTAAAAAAATATTTAAATGGACGGGCATTGTACTAGGAAGCCTGCTGGGACTAATACTGCTTTTTTTTATAGCAGTCTATTTTAAAACAGAGTCTCGTGCCAATAAAGTGTACGAAGTGAAGGTGCAACAACTGGTAATACCAACCGACTCTGCCAGCTATGCATTGGGAGCGCATGTGGCGGCAATAAGAGGATGCAGGGATTGTCATGTGAAAGGAGGTGTGCCGTTTTTTGATGAAAAAAATCCGCTTGCCTTGCTATATACTGCCAATCTTACAAGCGGCAAAGGGGGTATTAATTACACCGATAAAGACTGGATACGGGCGCTGCGGCATGGCATTGGCAAAGATGGGAAATCGCTTTGGTTTATGCCAGTACAACATTCAAGCGCCGCTTTAAGCAATCATGAGCTGGCTGCCTTAATCGGCTATCTAAAAAAAATGGAGCCAGTTGATGCGGAGCATCCTAAAAAGAAAATGAAACCTCTGGGAAGGTTGCTTACATTTCTGGGTATTTTTCCAATGTTTCCTGCGGAAGAAGTTAACCACAATGCCACTTTTCCAGACGAAGTAAAGCCTGAAGCTACCGCAGCTTATGGAAAATATCTTGTTGTTGGATGCCAGGGTTGTCATGGAAAAAACTATAAAGGCGGGCCATCCAATGCACCTGGTGAACCACCCATACCCGACCTTACTACAACAGGCGATCTGGGTAAGTGGAACAGCGACCAGTTTATAACCGCCCTGCACACGGGAAAAACTCCTGATGGAAGAACACTATCCGGCTTTATGCCTTGGAGTACAATAGGCAAAGCACATACCGAAGAAGAACTAAAAGCCATTTACCTGTATCTGCACGAATTAAAATAAACATCAGCATTTTTTAATGTATTTGTTTAATCAGGAAAAGTTATTGTATCATCAAAAGGTTACTGATAAATATTTCGTTTTAAATAAGATGGCTGGTGGGATATCTATCCCGGAAAAGTAAAAATTGCAAACTGATAACGTTTAATTAATCCTGCCTTTACAGTAGGTTTATATGGGAAAGGTTTCTTTGCAAAACCTCTTATATGAAATTACTACTTTGTATTAGTTTTTTTGTTTGCATTGTCAATACTTCTTCAGCACAAGCTCCGGCACAAAATATTTTTATCATTACTATTGACGGAGTACGGTGGCAGGAAATATTTAAAGGTGCGGAGGGTGAATTGCTACGCAACCCTAGCTTTGTAAAGGATTCGGCTATTATGGTACAACAGTACTGGCATACTGATCCTGATGAAAGAAGACGGAGGCTGATGCCCTTTTTTTGGAGTGTAATTGAACAGCAGGGGCAGTTACTCGGAAACCGTTCGCTCAACAATAAAGTAAATGTTGCCAACCTGTATAAAATATCTTACCCGGGTTACAACGAAATATTTACAGGCTACGCAGATAAGATACTTATCCCTAATATAGATGTTTACAATCCCAACAGCAACATCCTGCAATACCTTAACAGGCAAAAAGACTACAAAGGCAGAGTAGCGGCGTTCTGCTCTTGGCGGGTATTTCCTTATATACTTAATGAAAGCGACAGCAGCTTTCCCATAAATGCAGGCTATGAAATGGCAACCGAAAATGCGCCTGCGGACAGTTTGTTTAATGGCGTACAGGAAAGTGTTACGGTTAAAAACAATACCCGCCACGACCTGCTTACTTTTGAATGTGCGAAAAATTATATTGAACAGCAACATCCCAAAGTAATGTACCTGGGACTGGGCGAAACCGATGAATTTGCACACCATGGCAATTATGATACTTACCTGCAAAAGTTGCATCAGGCAGATGCCCTGATTGCAGAACTCTGGTATTACGTACAAACCGATCCGTTTTATAAAAACAATACGAGCTTTATTATTACTACCGACCATGGTCGTGGCCGCAAGTCACAAAACTGGAATGCTCATGGTTTTTGGATAGGCGGATCAGGCGAAACATGGATTGCGCTGTTAGGCAATGGGATTGCGCCGAAAGGGGAGCTGAATGAAAAACAGCACGTTTATCAAAAACAATTGGCCTCAACAATTGCAACACTGCTTGGTATTACGTTCATTGCCAATCACCCGGTGGGTAAATCAATTGCACTGCCAGCTGTGAAAAAACCTTCAGATAATAATAAAGAAATATTAGCATTAAAAAGTAAGTGAGAAACTAATATATCTTTCAAAGAAAAACAGGTGTCTCTTACCCAATGTATATTTTTATAAAAGCACAGGCAGTATTAATAGCCGGATCTTTGGCAGATTTCCTGGTTACTATTTTATTGGTTCAGGTATTTCAATGCTGGTATATAACCGGCAATGCTGCGGGCAATATTACCGGTGCCGCAGCACAATTTATCTTTTGCAGAAACTGGGTTTTTAATACCGCCAGGCAGAAATCAACAACATGGGTACAGCTAATAAAATTTGTTGTAATGTGGGCTGGTAATATTGCACTTTCCGCCTTCGGGGTGTACCTGCTTACACACTATACCCATCTGCATTACTTGGTTTCCAAACTCATTGTTTCTCCTTTGCTGGGGGTTAGTTATAATTACCTTGTGTCTAAAAAATTTGTATTTGTATAACAGCATTTTCAATCTAACCTGCGGTATTTTATAATGTGCAAAAAATCATTCCTTATACAACACAATACAACTGTAAGGCTTTAATATCAGCTTTTCCAGACTGGAAGATGTAACAAAAATATTATTTACAATAACAGTTTTGAAGCCGTTTATTTTTAAAGCAGGTATTTCTTTTTCTTCCCCATTACCATTAAACCAAACCTGTATTTCTTTCCAGCTATCTTTTACTGTAACGCCGTTTAGTTGATAGCCAATAATGCCAGGTGGTGTATCAAAAAAAAGTATGTTGTCTTTTATTTGTGCTGCGGTTTGCAACCTGAATGCAGGATGTGCTTTGCGTAATTGTATTAATTGTTGTACATAAGTAAACACCGCAATATTTTTTGTTTTCAAGCTCCAGTCAATTGCATTGATACTATCCGGCGAGGCAAAAGAATTTTCTATTCCTTTTTTATTACGCAAAAATTCTGTACCGGCATGTAAAAAAGAAATCCCCTGGCTGGTGAGAACAATAGATAAAGCCAGTTTGTGCATCTCAATTCGCTCTTTAACCGTTGCCGTTGCAGCGCTGATAGACAACTTATCCCAAAGCGTATTGTTATCATGACATTCTGTATAAGTAATGGTGCTGCCTGGTTCTTTGGCATAAGGCGCTTTACTGTAATTCACTTTACTGTAATCTATTTGGGGGTGTTTGCAGGCTGCCGCGATACCAAATTTTATGCTTTCTTCCATACCGTCTTTACCGCTGGCAAACCCTTTGTCTGCCGCATCAAAAACACTGCCTTTTATGCCATCCCGAATATCATCGCTAAACACGGCAATAGCATTCAATTTAGCAGCATTCTTTTTTAATGCCCGCAGGCTGTCGGGTAAAGTAGATGCGCCTGCTGTCCAGCCTTCGCCATACAATAAAATACCTGGCTTTATTTTATGCAATGCTGCAGAAATGATGTTCATAGTTTCAATATCATGCACACCCATCAAATCAAAACGAAAACCATCTACATGGTATTCATTTACCCAATACAAAACAGACTCCAGCATAAACTTACGCATCATAGCTTTTTCGCTGGCAGTTTCATTACCGCAGGCAGTAGCATTACTAAATTTACCGTCCTTGGTTTGGCGGTAATAATAACCGGGTACCAACTGGTTAAAGTTTGATTCGCCAGTTAAGGCAGTATGATTGTAAACTGCATCCATCACCACACTTAAACCATTTTCGTGAAAAGTTTTGATGAGTTGTTTAAACTCTTTGATGCGTACATTTCCATCAGTGGTATTGCTGGCATAAGAGCCTTCGGGAGTATTGTAGTTTAAAGGATCGTACCCCCAGTTATACTGCGCTTTTAAAGTGTCCGATTCATCTACCGAATTATAATCGAAGAAAGGTAACAGGTGAATATGTGTTACGCCCAATTGGGTTAAATGATCGAGCCCTGTTGAAAAATTTTCGTTATTTTTTGTGCCGGTTTCAGTAAGGCCTGTAAATTTTCCTTTGTTGATAATACCCGAGTTGGCAGCGATGCTTGCATCCCGTATATGCAATTCGTAAATGATGGCATCTGTTGGGCTTTTTAATTGGGGCGAATGATCGTTTTCCCATCCCTTTGGGTTTGTTTTTTTGAGGTCTACAATCATCGCCCGCTTACCGTTAGTGCCGACTGCTTTAGCATAAGGATCAGCAACTTCGTTTAACCACTGTCCTTTGTATTCAATTCTAAAAGTATAATAAGTACCCAAATAATTACCCGGTAAGGTTGCAGTCCATGTGCCTTGTTTACTTTTTGTAAGACCTATGGTTTGCAGCGGTTCTCCACCAAAAGATTGGCTGTATAATTTTAGTTGCGCCTTTGATGCAGTGGGTGCCCAAATACGAAAGATACTTTGTTTAGGCGACCAGGTTAAGCCAAGATCGCTCCCGGTGTAGGGAAGAAAACTTTCTTTTTTATTTTGTGCCCTGCAATAAAAAGCAAATGCACATAAAACCATCAGTATAAATAGCAGCTTCATTTATTGATTATTTAAAAACGAATATACCCCATAATATTATTTATAGCAATCAACGTATGTACGATGTCTTTAAATTAAAATTACCTTCTGGTATTTATTGCTGATGAAGTTGAATATTACCGTTTTAAGTTTTTGTAGCATTTCCAAGATATAATTACCTCTGGCAAATTAACAACCTGAGCCTAGTTATTAACAACTGATCTTCTGCGTTTGAACTCGTTTGCATTTTCTTTTAAAAAGTATAATCTTTATCTATAATAAATTTTAATTTATGAAAAAATATGTAGCAGAATTTATTGGGACACTTTCACTTGTTCTTTTCGGTTGCGGTTCAGCCGTAATGTCTGGTATAACAAATACAAAATTAGATGGGTTGGGGATATTGGGTATTTCCCTTGCTTTTGGACTGGCAGTAGTTGCTATGGCTTACGCAATTGGGCCAATCTCAGGCTGTCATATTAATCCAGCTATCAGCATTTCGATGTTGGCTGCTGGGAAACTTTCTGTACAAGATACTATTGGGTATATTGTAGCACAAGTTATTGGTGCCATTGCCGGCGCTGGTATTGTGTATTTTATTTTAAGTGGCAGAAGTGGTTTTACTGGCCTGCAAGAATGGGGATTGGGGAGTAATGGATGGGGGGATGGTTATTTAGGAAATTATTCTACAACAAGTGCATTTGTTACCGAGATGGTGATGACCTGTATTTTTTTACTGGTAATTTTCGGCACTACTTCTAAACAGGGAAATTCTACCATGGCTGGCCTGGCAATTGGTGTTACGTTGGTATTAATTCATTTAGTAGCAATTCCTATTACCGGCACTTCAGTAAACCCTGCACGGAGTATTGGTCCGGCAATATTTGCAGGAGGAAAAGCTTTGTCTCAATTATGGCTTTTTATAATTGCCCCTGTTTTAGGCGGCTTGCTTGCAGCTGGTATCTGGAAATTTTTGCTTGAAACCAAAGAGTAAGAAGGTATGAGAAACCAAGAGGGTAAGGTTTAAAGGATGACAGGTTTAAAAAATTTGTCATCCTTTTTTTTGAAATAATTTTTTGCTATAAGATATCTTATTAGCAGGCTTACTGTTTATTGATAGGATCACAATTTTTTAAGCTCATGTGCTACACTTTTCTTTTAATTGCTTTTATTTTCTTTACCTGATTAGCATTATTATACCCGAAATTAATTTATGTCCATTTTTTAAATCTATGGTATAAGTATATGTACCCAAAGGTTGCAGTAAGCCTTTAAATCTGCCATCCCATTGCTTTGTGTACCCTTTGTTATTAAATACCAACTGGCCGTATCGGTTGTACACGCTAACTTCTGCCAGTGGAAATGCCCACAACCCAGGAATATTCCAACGATCGTTTAAGCCGTCATTATTAGGAGTAAAAGCATTGGGTATATAAATTTCTTCTTTATTTATTAAAGATGGGTCTTGCACATTAATTATTGCAGTACCATCATCTACAAACGCTATCATTGCATCAGAGAGTGCCTTTAGCCGGCCTATATTAATTATAGAAGTTACAGCCCCTTTGGGTGGTGTGTTAGCAATTACTTTAAACTCAACTTCAAATGAATTGCCGGGCTCCAAAAATCCACCCTTTACAGCAGTTGCATTATTACCCATTCTAAAAGTGACTAATTTGGTTGAACCATTATAGTCTGCAATATCATCACCCGCCACATCAGTTTTAAATCCTGAATTTATACCGGGGCTATAATTTACCTTTAAAGAATTGGGAACAAAGGTGACAGTAGAAGGCAGGATATCAGTAAGTACCACTTCATTGGCATTTCCAGCGCCAATATTTTTTCCTTTCAATGTGTAAGTTAATACCTCCCCAGGCTCTGCTATTTTATTAAAGTTTTCATCTGTAACCGTTTTTAAAATCTTGATAATAGGGTCTTTCATCTTAATTACAAAACTAACTACCCCACAAAAGTATTCATCCTGGCTTGTACCAAACTGAAGGTTTACAGTAGACGCATTGGGAAGAATTCCATACCCATTTCCAACATCAAACTGATCAATATCAATACCCATTTGATCTGTATAATTCGGATTTTTGGTTGTGACATGTACACCATTTTTAGTTATAGTACCATTCATCGGATTATCAGGCGGATTCACTGCATTACTGAAAAGGTTATTATTGATTTTAAATTGATCTCCATTATACTTTGCATCGCCCTCCCAGGTTATTACTCCAATCTGGGCATCGGTGGAAGCTAATGCCCCAGATGGCACATTTAAACCGGTTAATGTAATATCATTAGTTGTTGCAGTTCCTCCATCATAAATCCGTTGAAAGGCATCATATAAACGTAGACTGTTAAAACCCAGAGCTGGATTTTCATATACAACAACAATACTCCACCCACCGTAATTTCCAAAATCTCCACCTGCCCCGGTAGAAAAAACACCATTGCCAACTGTATAGGTGCCTGCACCTTGCTGCTTTACCAAATCAGTAATGTCTGCAAAGGCCTGGTAAAAAGAATACTCTGTACTTAATCCTCCATTTCGAACAGTTTTATCAAATTGTGTGGCGGAATATTCCGTATATCCTCCACTTATCCCTTTTCTTATTTTAATTTTTTGATTACCTGCCAATGTAATATCAAAATCAGAACTCAATACTCTGCCACCCCAATATAACCTTGCTAATTTAATTGTATTGGTACCTGCAGGCAAAATTAAATCAGCAGAAGAAGAGTTCCGGGTGCCTATGCCATATCCTGTATTACCATCAATATCTACATACTGCATATTGGAAACTCCAAAAGAACCATTATCATAAATACTGTTACCATCAACACTATTGCCATTCATTGCAGTTATGTTAGGCGTTCCATCTGAATTAATTAAATTCATTAAGGTATTTCCAAAAATAGCAATATCTCCCTTTACATTTTCAGAAAAAGTAAGTTGAAAATTACGATACTGGCCTTTTGCCCGTGTCGGCATTATAACTATCAATGGCAGCAGAACAAAAGCTACTTTAAATTGAATACATAAATGAATTAATGTAATTCTTTTCATAATTACCATTGTTTTGCAAAGAAACAAAGAATAGCTGGTTGGATGTATTTAATGCCTTTTAGTTAAATAATTATATACCTTTTAAACGGAAGTAAGTATAATTTATTTCTGTTTTTCAAAAAAGTATCAGGAAGTTATTGTGCTTCGTTTAAGATTAAAAAATTAAAATAGTACTGTAAATCTAAATCCATTTTTATGCCAGTATTTTATAATTAGTACAACAGATTTGTATTTTGAGAATGAAAAAGGGTTTCAAACGTTGACCGTCTGAAACCCTTTACTGTTTTGCTCCCCCTTCCCGACTTGAACGGGAGACCCTCTGATTAACAGTCAGAACCGGCATTCTTTCCAGATTTTTCCATATTTAGTATTATATCACTTAATATCTGATGGTCAACGTTTTATGTTCTTACAAGCAAAATCATTTGATTTTTGTTTGCGCATTTTTGCGAGAATTGTAGTATAATTGTAGTATGACAAACACACCCGCTACAAAATTGCATCTCGTGAAAATTGCAAAGCAAAATGGAAAGT
>JANXSR010000188.1 GCA_025352625.1 Ferruginibacter sp. | reverse complement strand
AGTGTCCGTCTGTTCGGAACGCCAGCAGGGAGTAACTATAATAAGTTATTAAATGCCAAAAGTTAAAACCAACTCAAGCGCAAAAAAGCGTTTTAAAGTTACAGGAACCGGACTGGTTACCTTTCAAAAGCCCTTCAAACGCCACATCTTAACAAAGAAATCAAAAAAGCGCAAGCGTAATTTAAGAAAAGATGGCGTAGTACATTCTACTAACCATGATTTCGTATTGCGTTTATTACGCCTGAAAGGGTAGATCAGTTTTAATAAACCAATTTACATTTCAACACATTAACATTTCAAAATTATTAAGATATGCCACGTTCAAAAAATGCAGTTGCATCAAGGGCCAGAAGAAAAAGAGTTCTAAAAGCCGCAAAAGGTTACTATGGTAAACGTAAAAATGTATATACCGTTGCCAAAAACGTAATGGAAAAGGGTTTAACGTACAGTTACGTTGGCCGTAAATTAAAAAAACGTGAATATCGCACTTTGTGGATTGCACGTATCAACGCTGCTGTTAGAGCAGAAGGTTTAACTTACAGTGAGTTTATTCACCAGTTAGCTGTTAAAAACATCGATATCAACCGTAAGGTGTTGGCAGATTTAGCCATGAACGAACCTGAAAGTTTCAAGAGTTTGATAGCACAGGTTAAAGCATAAATTATTCAAGTATACTAAAAACGAAAAGCGTTTTGAATACAATTTTATAAAAGAGCGGTTATGATATTATCATAACCGCTCTTTTATATTTATTACATTCACCATTCAAGTACATTTACATTTCATTAATAAAACCCTTTGCAGTCAATGAATAACATGAACAATACTTACGCTGACCTGGTAGATCAGACTTTTAACTTTCCGCAACATGATTTTAAAGTTGAAGATGAGTATTTGCAATATAACGGTCAGGATATAAAGGCGCTGATTGACAAATATGGTACGCCATTGAAACTTACCTATTTACCTAAAATAGGGATGCAGATAAATAAAGCGAAAGTAATGTTTGCCAATGCTTTCAAAAAGCATAAATACGAGGGTAAGTATAATTATTGTTACTGTACCAAAAGCTCTCATTTTTCATTTATTGTGGAAGAAGCATTAAAGAATGATATTCACCTGGAAACATCCTATGCATACGATATTGAGATTGTAAATAAATTATACGAAAAGAAAAAAATTAATAAAGACACTTACATTATTTGTAATGGGTATAAGCAAAAATCTTATACCAGCCGTATTTCCCGTTTGCTCAACAATGGTTTTAAAAATGTAATTCCCATCCTTGATAATAAAGAAGAACTAAAAGCATACAAATCTGTGAAAGTTCCTTTTAAAGTAGGTATTAGAGTAGCAGCGGAAGAAGAGCCAAACTTTCCTTTTTATACTTCCAGGTTAGGAATGAGAGCGAAAGACATTCTTGAATTTTATGTAGATGAAATAGAAGGATTTGAAAATAAGTTTCAATTAAAAATGCTTCATATCTTTTTAAATAAAGGGATAAAAGACGATATCTATTATTGGAGTGAATTGAATAAAGTGATTAATCTCTATTGCCAGTTAAAAAAAATATGCCCTGAACTGGATTCCATAAATATTGGCGGTGGTTTTCCTATAAAACACTCTTTAGGTTTTGAATATGATTACCAATTTATGATTAATGAAATTGTACGTAATATTAAAGTTGCCTGTAAAAGAAATAAGGTACAAATGCCTAATATTTTTACAGAATTTGGTAGTTACACAGTAGGTGAAAGTATGGCTCATATTTACAGTGTAATTGGTGAGAAAATGCAAAATGACCGTGAGATATGGTACATGATTGATTCTTCATTTATTACCACTTTACCGGATACCTGGGGAATAGGCGAGAAGTTCCTGATGCTTCCCATCAATAAATGGAAAGATGAATACCAGCGGGTAACCCTAGGCGGTATAACCTGTGATAGTCACGACTATTATGATTCTGAAGAACATATTAACGAGGTGTTTTTACCTAAATTAACGGCCGGAGGCGAACCTTTATATGTCGGTTTCTTCCATACGGGAGCTTATCAGGACCAGATTAGCGGTTATGGCGGAATTAAGCATTGTCTTATCCCTTCTCCTAAACACATTATTATAGGACATGATAAAAATGGTAAACTTGTTGATTGGGTGTATGCAAAAGAGCAAACAGCTCAAAGTATGCTTAAGATATTAGGCTACATGTAAGATGATTAAGCAGTATATAAAAATCGAAAAGTGGCTTGATGACCATTTTTTTGTTTCCTAATTGGAATGTTTAGCCTGATATTTTTTGTTTACTTTAGGATTGTTAAAGTAATCATCAAGCTCTTTTTTGCTGGTGTTGTCTTCAGCAATAGGGATATCAATTAATTGAATTTGGGTTTGTTTTAATTCCTCTTTTAGTTTTCTTGATTTATTTAAAATGTCAGGATCCCTATCTCCCACAAGGCCATTATCTGCAAGCAAGTATTCCAGTCGTTTAATACTGCCTCTTATCATTGAAGCTGTACTCTGGTCAGCAGTGCTATTAGGGGCGGTAGCTTCTTTTACTGGCACTAATGATACTCCTACACTTGGTAATATCTTGCCAACGGTTTGTTGACCACTTCCAGGTAATGAAGAAAAAACAGTTCCTCCTAAACCAGCAGAAGCTGAGGCAAGGTCAAAATTGGTTCTTGTACTTTTAGTTTTTTTGATTTTCTTATCTACTAACCTAAAACTACTTTTTAATTGAACTACATAATATTCAATATCAATTCTCAATTTTTCAAATTCAATAACTTGTTGTGGGTAATTAATATTTTCTTTCACTATAATATTTATAACAGCAGTATCCTTATTATTAAATTTATTGGTGCCAATAAAATAGATTTCCAGTTTTTTTAGTTTATCCTTTTCTGTTTCTTTTACAAAATCAAATGGAGCAACCCAAGTAAAATCATCATTGCATTTAGTAACTGGGGTTAATGATTTAATCGGATAATTACTAAAGTAAGTAATTTCTTCAATTGGAAAATTACCATTATCGCATTGTAATTTAAAACTTACCGTATCTCCTTCATCAATAAAAAGTGTATTGGTTACAGTTGGCTTTATTTTAGAAGGAATAATTTCGGTATTATAAAAAAGCAAGACAAAACTGGTATCAACATGCTCTTGCGGATTGTCTAGATTTTGCACAATCAAAGACACTTTGTATTCGTAATCGTATTTTAATCGTCCTGAAAGAAAATATGATTTTTCTGCCTTAAAAGTAAGCTCACCGTTATCTTTATTAATTTTTAATCCTACAGGAGAGTTTTTTAAAAACCAATAATACTTAGCCAGGTCTTTATTTATTATTAAAGGATATCTTAGAGTTGAATCCACATGTAAATTAAAATATGGGTTCAAATTTTTTATTCTAAGTGCTGTATCTGTGGGCTGGTTAAATAAATTAAATAATGATGTGTCTTGCTTTATTTGGGAGAAAAGTGCTACCGGCATTATTAAAAAAATCAGTAAGTGTAATATCTTTTTTCTTATCATGTATAGTTGTTATTCAGGTTGATGGTAAAGTTAAAACATAAAAACATAGCTGCGTTGTCATTAAAAAAATAAGGCCACTCCGTTTTACGGGAATAGCCTTTTTTTAACCAAAACCAACTGTATGTTAATTGTTAAAATTTACTGAATAGTAATTTCTTTACTTGCTGCTTTAGTTTCTTCTTTTTTGGGAAGATCAACTTTCAAAATACCATTTTCGTATTTAGCAGCGATGTTAGCGGCATCAATTTTTTCATCCAGGGTAAAGCTTCTCTTAAATCCTTTGTAGCTAAATTCTTTTCTAATGCTTTTTAAAGTTTCATCTCTTACTTCTTCTTTTTTTGCTGCGCTGATGGTTAACAAAGTGCCATCAAGTTTTAAAGTAAAATCAGTTTTTTCCATGCCAGGTGCTGCTACTTCCAAATGGTATGCATTGTCTTTTTCAACAATATTAACTGGGGGAAATCCTAAAACTTCTTCTCTAAAAGTTTTGCCAAAATTGGCTGGTATTTCATTAAAAATATCTTTCATTAAACCATCAAAATTTTTTACAACAGGGTTATTAACTTTTACGAATGTCATAGCTTTTACAATTTTAAATTATTAATTTTTGTTTGATTTATATTCTCAAACCATGTTCCAAATGATTTTCTAACAATTTTTGTCTTATATGATTACAGTCAGCTGCCACTTTGGCTATTTTTATTAATGCTAAACGACAATTTGACTACTTTCGAGATTGATAGTTTTTAAACATATCCGTCAACTTCAATCTTAATTGATACTAAGGTTGTAGATTTGCATTCTAAAAAATTAAAAACTATGTATCCGGAAGAAATAGTAATACCAATGAAGGAAGAGTTAACAGAAAATGGATTTGTTGAAATGTTAACCGCTACTGATGTAGATACTAAATTAGCCGATGAAGGAACTACACTTGTGGTTATTAATTCTGTTTGTGGCTGTAGCGCAGGAACTGCAAGACCAGGTGTTTTAATGGCCGTGCATAACAGTGCAAAAAAGCCAGATAACTTAACAACAAGTTTTGCTGGTTTTGATGTAGATGCTGTAAAAAAAATAAGAGAACATTTATTGCCTTATCCTCCATCATCACCATCAATTGCCTTATTTAAAAATGGTCAATTGGTACATTTTATTGAAAGGCATAACATTGAAGGCAGGAGTGCACAAATGATTGCTGAAAATCTTATTGGCGCTTTTGATCAATATTGTAACTAACAAATCAAACAAATTTTATTAAATCCCGAAGCTTAATGTTTCGGGTTTTTCTTTAAAGCCATGTTATACTAATACTGGTAGCAAGAAATAATTGAATATCTTGCGCCCTTAATTTAATGCAGTATGTATCCCAATTTATATTACGTTTTTAAAGACTGGTTTGGAGTAGAATGGAAAGCCTTATACTTATTAAACACGTTTGGTCTAATGGTAGCAATGGGTTTTGTGTCGGCCGCCATCGTTTTATCAGCTGAATTAAAGCGTAAAGAAAAACAAGGTTTATTATTGCCAAGAGAAGAAGCTATTACTGTTGGAACACCCGCAACATTTCTTGATCTTTTTGTAAATTTTATAACTGGTTTTGTGTTTGGATATAAGTTATTTGGTTTGTTGTTAGATAAACCAGAAGAGGTAAGTCCGCAAACTTATATTTTTTCAAGAGATGGAAATATATTTGCAGGTTTAATTGTGGGGGGTATTTTGATAGGTTTAAAATGGTGGGAAAAGAATAAGCAAAAACTAAAAGTCCCTGAGCAACGAACAGTAAGAATCTGGCCGCATGACAGGGTAGGCGATATTATAATATTGGGATTGATATTTGGTATTTTGGGAGCAAAATTATTTGATGCAGTTGAGAACATTGATGAATTAATTGCAGATCCAATTGGAACACTTTTTTCAGGAGGAGGATTAACTTTTTATGGCGGTTTAATTTTAGCGGCCACTGCTATATGTTGGTATGCTTATCGAAAAGGAATTAAACTGACTCATTTAACTGATGCAGCTGCACCCGCTTTAATGATTGCCTATGCTGTAGGCCGAATTGGATGCCAGGTTGCCGGAGACGGTGATTGGGGAATATACAATAGTGCCTACATAAGCGATGAGTACGGTAAGGTAAGAGAAGCCAAAGAAGGAGAGTTTAACCAGCAACTACAGAAATATTCTACTTATCATTTGGAAAGAAAAATATTAGATAGTGGAAATATTTATACTTACTTGCCCGCTGCAAGAACTTTCGAAAGTCTCGAGTCGGTTCCACATTTGGCACTCAAAGGCCCTTCATTTTTACCTAACTGGATGATTGCCTACTCATATCCTATGAATGTAAATAAAGATGGGAAAAAAAT
>JANXSR010000465.1 GCA_025352625.1 Ferruginibacter sp. | reverse complement strand
TTTTTGTGGTAGATATAGTACCCGTAAGAGGATACTGCGATAAAGTAAATAAAAAAAACAATGTAGTCGGCAGTCTGCAATCTATTCATCGGCAATTTTTAGATTTATTAAAATTCAAGGTAAGTAAAAATCGCAGGTTACAAACAACACATGGTTTCATAAATGTCACAATCAATAAACTACCACATTCTTACTATCAAATGTGGTAGTTTTTATACAGCCGGTATTAACATAAAGTTACTACCCGTGAAACAAAATACAGAAGCAGGATATTAAATAAAAAACGAAGGCGCTAAAACTATGATTGTTACTCTTAAAATTTCAGGGTGGCAGGCAAATATTTTTTTACCAGCGTTTCGTAATATGGTTTTAATTCGTTCCAGTCCGGCGGGGTTGGTTTTTTTGAATACAGATCATAGGGATTAAAAAGATCTACCCATTTAAACATTTCATGATCATGCTCATTCATCAGGTGATCGTATGCATGCTCCCGGTGCTGTGCGTAAAAAGAATGATACCGCAGCATGTACAAACCTGGTTCGGGCAAATAATCTTTCGCCATCTGGTAAACATATTCATCATGGCCCCAGGAAAGATGCACATTGTCTAACCCGCAGTTTGGCGTGTACACACCATATTTTGTATTGTAACGTTCGTCATCAAAATCAGGACTGTTTTTAAAATATTCGGGATACACTATTTTGTCTGAAAAGGCACAACCTACGGGAAAGGTATCGCCCACTACGGCCCATTGTGGTTCACCAAAAAGACACAATACTTTTCCCATATCATGCAACAGTCCAACCATTACCATCCAGTCCGGATGACCATCTCTGCGGATGGCTTCTGAAGTTTGCAACAGGTGCTGAAACTGGTCAAGATCAGTATCAGGGTCTGAATCATCTACCAGTTGATTTAAGAATTGAAAGGCATCCCAAACAGGCATTTCCTTTTTATCAAATTTTAAAAAATTCGCCTTCTTATTCAATACAAAATCATAACTCTGATAAGTGTGATTAAGCCTGTAAAACTCACGTACGGTGTCTCTTTCAGGGTTGTCGTAATTGCGGTATGCTTCTGTTGATTTATCACTTGCAATGGAAGCCGGATCGGGATATCGCTCCAGTACATCGTCTTCCCACACATCTAAACTTTTTAAAGGATTGATAGCACTTTGATTTAATTCATCTGTTGAAGGTAGCATACCGGCAGGCATTTAGCGGGTGATAAATTTTGTTCCGCTAATTTGAGCATTTTAAACTTGCATACGTGCAGAAACCGCTATTTTATTTACGAAACCGGTTTCGTGATTAGATATAAATTTTATGTAGCTTTCTGTTTTAAAAGGTATGAAAGAGAAAATAAATAACCTCACGATAAAAATGCTGGCCGGGCAACTTGGCCTTTCTGTTTCTACAGTTTCAAAAGCCATTAGCGACAGCCATGAGATAAGTGCTTCAACAAAACAACGGGTAAATGACCTGGTGCAAAAATTGAATTATGTACCCAACCCTTATGCAAGCAGTTTAAGAACCCGGAACAGCAAAACAATTGGCGTGGTAATCCCGGAAGTAGCAGACAGCTTTTTCGCACAGGCTATCAACGGGATTGAATCTGTTGCACAGGAAAAGGGCTATCATGTGCTGATCTATTTGTCGCATGAGAATTTTGAAAAAGAAAAGAAAATATTAAAAGATTTTGAAAGCGGCAGAGTAGATGGCGTTTTGATATCGGTGGCAAAAGAAACCACTCAACATTGTCACATTGATGCATTGATGGACAAAGCTGTGCCCATTATATTTTTTGACCGGGTAATGGACGAAGTTACCACTGCCAAAATTATAACCAATGATTGCGAAAGCGCCCGCCTGGCCACAGAATACCTGATAAAAAAAGGCTGTAACCGGATTCTCTTTTTATCTTTTTCACATACTTTGTCCATCACCTGTAAACGGCTGGCCGGGTATAAAAAAGCTTTGCTCGACAACCATTTAAAATATGCAGACAACAATATTCTCACCTTCAGCAATGATGCTAAAAAAGATTATTTGCTGTTACAGAAAAAATTAAAATCAGCCAGTAAAGATGTTGGAATACTGGCTTCTGTTGAAAAACTGGCCCTTCCAATTTACCAGGCTTGTGAAGACCTGCAGTTAAGTATACCCGAAGATGTACAGGTAATTAGTTTTTCAAATTCAGATTCTGCTGCCTTTTTGCATCCGCCGCTAACCACTATTACACAGCCTGCATTTGAAATAGGAAAAACAGCGGCCTCCTTACTGGTAAAGACTTTGGAAAGAAAGAATTTTGAATTGCCCATGGAAGAAATCGTTATCCCCTCTGACCTTATAATAAGAAAATCAACGCTGCCATAAATTTTTTATTCAGCGATGAGCATAAAAAAGGGGTATGCATACAGCATTTATTACTGTTGCATACCCCCTGGAATAATTTGTTTTTATAAAAACTTCAACACCTGTTCCCCCATGGCTTCGGTACCTAAAATATTTTCTTTAGCAGTGGTCTTGTCTGCAATATCAATGGTGCGATAGCCTGCTTTTAACACCTGGTCAACTGCACTGATCACCAATTCAGATTCTGCTTTCATACCAAAAGAGATATCTAATAACAAAGCAGCCGAAAGAATGGATGCAAGCGGATTAGCAATCCCTTTTCCGGTAATGTCATGTGCAGAACCATGGATAGGTTCGTAAACGCCTGTACCATCACCGATGGAAGCAGAAGCTAACATGCCCATAGAACCAGCAATCTGAGACGCTTCATCAGTCAATATATCACCAAATAAATTTGCAGTCACAACTACATCAAAACGCCTTGGATCTTTAATCAACATCATTGCAGTTGAATCTACAAACTGGTACTCCACTTCTACATCAGGATATTCCAATGCAAGCTTCTGAATTTCTTCACGCCACAAACGGCTTGTCTCCAGTACATTCGCTTTGTCAACAGAGCATAATTTTTTGCGTCTTGTTCTTGCTGCTTCAAAAGCTTTGCGACCAATGCGCTCTACTTCAAAACGGCTGTATTCAGCTACATCAAAAGCTGTATTGCCATCATTTTTTCTTCCCTTTTCACCAAA
>JANXSR010000459.1 GCA_025352625.1 Ferruginibacter sp. | reverse complement strand
AATTATTTTAAAGATAAATTTTAAAATATCGTTACCCAAAATTCAATTATTGTGCCATATCCTCACTTTATTTGTCGCTACAAACTATAGTTTAATTTATAAACGATGCTGCAATTGAGCTACCATCGCTTCTTTCCAGCTTTTAAAATCACCTGCCACAATATGCTTGCGGGCCTCGGCAACCAGCCACATATAAAAAGCAAGATTGTGCACACTTGCAATTGTTAATCCTAAATATTCTTTCGACTTCATTAGGTGCCTCAAATATGCCTTACTGTAATAACTGCTCATTTCACAATCAATACCGCCATCAATGCAGGTAAAATCCTTTTCCCATTTTTTGTTATCAATATTTATAACACCATTGCTTGTAAACAACATGGCATTGCGGCCATTGCGGGTGGGCATTACACAATCAAACATATCTATGCCCAACGCAATGCATTCCAAAATATTCCATGGTGTACCCACTCCCATTAAGTAACGTGGTTTTTGAACAGGTAATATATTACAGCAATGCTCCGTAAATTCATACATCATTTCCATAGGTTCGCCCACGCTTAGGCCTCCAATTGCATTGCCAGTTGCATTCTGTGAAGCTATAAATTCTGCAGAAGTTGTACGCAAATCCTTGTAAGTACTACCTTGTATAATCGGGAATAAATTCTGTGTATATCCATACTTGTCAGGCGTTTCATTAAATCTTTTAAAACATCTTTCCAGCCATCGATGCGTTAACTCCATACTTTTTTTTGCATAGGCGTAGTCGCTAGGGTAAGGTGGACATTCATCAAATGCCATAATGATATCCCCGCCAATAATACGCTGTATGTCCATCACTTTTTCCGGACTAAACAAATGTTTGCTGCCATCAATATGGCTTTGAAACAAAGCACCTTCTTCAGTAAGTTTTCTGTTATTGGCCAATGAAAAAACCTGGTACCCTCCACTATCCGTTAAGATAGGTTTATGCCAGCCATTAAACTGGTGCAGCCCTCCGGCCGCTTCCAAAATTTCTAAACCGGGGCGTAAATATAAGTGGTAGGTATTTCCTAAAATTATTTGTGCTTTTACCTCCTTCTCAAGTTGTTGCTGGGTTACGGCTTTTACGCTTCCTGCAGTGCCTACCGGCATAAAAATAGGTGTTAGAATTTCTCCATGATCAGTGGTTATTTTTCCTGTTCTGGCTTTTGTTGCTAAGTCTGTGTGCTCAAGTTTAAATGATAATGCTGCCATAAAATTTGCCATCTTACTATTTACCCGATGGCAGGCAAAAATATTGTTTAAATTTAAATAATGATATTGCTGAATTTGTTACGATTTTATTTATAGCAATTTTATATACCTAATTAATCATTGAAAAAAATGGAGGTTGTTTTTTACTGCAAAATGTTTTGCGTTAAACTATGCTTACTTTTGCTAATATGAACCTTAACCAACTCTTAATGCACTGGCACGGCATTATCTTTATAACCCTTTGTGCCATTGCTTTTATACAGCTTTTTTATTACCTGTTTTTTTTTATTCGATTACCTTTTTATAAAAAAACATCAAAAACAACTTCGCAGACACATCCTGTATCTGTGATTATTTGCGCAAGAGACGAAGCTGCAAACCTAGCCAAAAATTTACCGGGCTCACTTGTGCAACAATATACTACTACACATGAAGTGATTGTTGTGGATGATAACTCATTTGACGACAGCCGGTATTTACTGGAAGAATTTCAGAAAACTTTTAAGCAATTACATGTGGTAGAGTTAAAGCAGGAAGCTAAATTAATAACGGGTAAAAAATTTCCGTTGAGTATTGGAATTAAAACTGCCAAGTACGAAGTGGTATTATTAACTGACGCTGATTGTGTACCGGCATCTGAATTCTGGATAGAAAAAATGCAGGAAACCTACGATGATGGCACTGAGATTGTGTTGGGATACGGCGCTTATCACAAAAAAAATGGGCTACTTAATAAACTGGTACGGTGGGAAACTTTTCATACAGCACTGCAATATTTTAGTTACGCACTCGCAGGATTACCCTACATGGGCGTTGGCAGAAATTTAAGTTATAAAAAAACTATTTTCTTCAGGCATAAAGGTTTCTCTGCCCACAACAATATACCCAGTGGAGATGATGACTTATTTATTAATACCGCAGCCACAAAACACAACACAAAAATTAGTATTGATGAAGACACTTTTACATTAAGCGATCCTGTTACTACCTGGAGTCAATGGATGAAACAGAAAACACGACATTACACCACGGGTAAATATTATAAACCCTTGCATAAATTTTTGTTGGGGCTCTATTCCTTTACCCACTTTCTATTTTTTCCATTATTAATTATAAGTTGCCTTTTTTTTAGCTGGCAGTGGACGTTGATTGTATTTGGAATAAGACTTATTACCCAAGCCATTGTATTTTATCCAGCCATGAAAAAATTAAACGAAAAAGATCTCTATCCTTTCTTTTTATTTTTTGATGTTTGGATGTTTTTTTATTACCTGATATTTGCTTTGGCATTAATAAAAAAACCAAGGCCGGCATGGAATTAACTAGTAGGCAGACACATTTTTTTAACTCATAAATATGCTCTTATCAGCGCCAGTTTAAACTAATATACGTAGAAAAGAAAAGCAGCTAATTACTTTTAAAGATGGAGATAGTTACAAAATATTTTAGTGATTTTACAGACATACAATTACAGCAATTTGCTGCCTTAAAACAATTATATACAGAATGGAATGAAAAAATCAATGTGATTTCCCGTAAAGACATAAATAATTTTTATGAGCATCACGTATTGCATTCGCTGGCAATTGCTACTCAATTTGAATTTAAAAAAGGTGCTGAGATAATGGACCTTGGTTGCGGTGGAGGTTTCCCCGGAGTACCGTTAGCTATTTTTTTCCCGGAAACACAGTTTCACCTGGTAGATAGCATCAATAAAAAATTAAAAGTGGCCAATGAAATTGCAACTACCATAGGCTTACAAAATATAACGACCCAACATACCAGAGCAGAAGAAATAAAGAACCGAAAATTTGACCTGGTAGTTTCCAGGGCGGTGGCACCCTTAAAAGATCTTTGGTTTTGGAGTAAGCCGCTGTTAAAAAAGGGAGGATCGCCCAATGGATTGATTTGTTTAAAAGGAGGCGATCTTACAACAGAAATATTCGAAAGTAAGTGCAGACCAAGAGTTTGGGAAATTGAAAAAATATTCCCTGAACCATTTTTTAAAGATAAATTTTTATTACACGTTCCGCTATAAAATATAGGTCTTCCTGGTTTGGAAAACCATTTACTAAATACATTTCAGATAGACTTTCTTTATAAAGCCTTTCTACATTCAAAAGATTACCACTTTAGGGTATTGCAATGTATTATTTTTTATCAACCTTTGCAGACGATGAATATTCCTGTTGCAATAGTTGAAGATAATACTGATATACGCCAGGCGCTGGAACAAATTATTGCGATGGCAGATGGATATACGCTTGCAGGTTCCTGCATCAATGGAGAAGAAGCCCTCAATAAAATTCCGTCCCTAAACCCTGCTGTTGTTTTAATGGATATTAACCTGGGCGGAATTAATGGCATTGAATGCGTTAGAATTTTAAAAGATCTCTATCCGGATATGTTGTTTATGATGTGTACTGTTTATGAAGAAGATGAGAAAATTTTTGAGGCGCTGAGTGCTGGAGCAAATGGTTATGTACTTAAGAAAACAACTCCGGATAAATTATTAAATGCTATTACAGAATTATACGAGGGAGGGGCTCCTATGAGTAGCCAGATTGCCAGCAAAGTGGTAGCGGCTTTTAAAAATAAACCTGCAGTTTCTTTAAGCACCGATTCATTGGACAATTTATCTAAAAGAGAAAAAGAAATACTGGAGGCCCTTTCCAAAGGTTTATTATACAAAGAAATTGCAGATCAGTTGTTTATCAGTTCGCAAACTGTTCGCAAACATGTGTACCACATCTACGAGAAATTACATGTAACCAACCGCGTTGAAGCGGTAAATAGATTTTTTGGCAGATAGGCTAACTAAGTACTGCAAATTTTTTCTTATTCTAGAAATCTCCAAAGGTAAATATCCATTTGTGGCGTATTACCAATAGGAAAATCATGCGTATGGCCTGAATTAACAAAACCATATTTTGCATAAAACTTTTGAGCACGAAAATTATATTCCCACACACCAAGCCAAACAAGTTCATAATGGTACTGTTGTGCAAATGCGATAAAAAACTCCATCAGTTTTTGAGCGATTCCTTTGCCGTGGTATTCTTTTAAAACGTACAATCTTTTTAATTCCAAAGACTTCCACTTATTTACCTCCGAAAAGTTGCTGCTATCCTCCATAAACCGGATATATCCAACTGGTTCGCCATTTATCTCTGCAAAAAAACAATAATCATCCTGGTTACTTAATTCTTTTTTAATCTGTTCAAGATTATAATATTGTTCCAAAAAAGCCTGCATATCTTCTTCGGTACAAGTACCGGTAAACGTATCATAAAACGTTTGTTTTGCCATTTTTGAAAGCACTGGCGCTTCTGCTATCAAAATTCTTCGGATGGTTATTTCCATAATAAATAATTAAAAGATATAAATACCTAAAAAATTACCAGTTTAATTCTAAAATATTATTTTTTTGATCTGTATCAGCCATCCGCTTTGTTGGATCAATCTCAGCCTTTTTTAAATCCGTAAGCCGGTGTTTTAATTCAACAATGTAAGTTGGATGTGTCCATCTCCACTCTTCATGCACAATCCTATTTTGATTTTTATCTTCAGCAGGTTTTTCACCAAACATTAAATTTAGCGGAACATAATGCAATTCAGTAGCGCCATCTTTAAATGTAAGCTGCAGATCAACAGGCATCGGCATTTGTCCGATTTTTCTCAATCTTATTTTTGACACTCCATTTTCTTCCCACAAACTGTCAATAGCATAATCTATTTTTTTGGTTGTATTACACCAATATTCTTTGTACCAATCCAATTTTAAACCACTTATATCCTCTGACAATTTTACAAGATCGCTGGCATTCGGATGCTTAAAACGCCACTCTTTATAATACTCTAATAATATTTTATCTCTCACTGCTGCGCCAACTATGTAACCAAGCTGTTCCATAAAAACACAGCCCTTTGAATAGGCTGCCACGCTATAACCAACATTGGTATTAAAATGATCGGCATGTGTAGTTAATGGTTCTTCATAATCGCTTTTTGCTATGTAGTAATACGATTTGTAATTACCATTGTGTTCTAATGGTAAAAGCGCAGCAGCAGAATCGAGCGATTTGATGTAGGCTGGATTGGTTGCACCTTTTACTCTACTCACTTTATCCCTGTAGTACCCTTCAACAAGATCGGAAGCATACTCTGTAAACCCTTCATCCATCCATGCATACATGCTTTCGTTGGTGCCCAGCATCATTTGGTACCAGCTATGCATCCATTCGTGAAAAACGGTTCCCAAACCAGGGCCACTTAATAATGTTGCCATAGGATATTCCATTCCCCCATCACCTCCATGTATAAAAGAATATTGAGGATAAGGATATTTACCAAAATGGCTTTCAATAAAAGACAATGCAATTACCGCCGCATCTGCCACCGCTGTCCATGCTTCGTCATTTTTTGCATCGCCATCTTTGTAATTGTAAATCACATTTAGTGTGGGTCCGCCATTTGGCATTTTGCGTACTAAATGTTTATAATCAGGATCGGCTGCCCACATAAAATCGTGTACATTATTAGCGATAAAATGCCAGGTGCGTTTTGGTAAAGTAATTGGCTTTAATTCTGTACCAGGTGAATCATATCCCCAGCCAATATCAGCTGCATTAGCCAGCACGCCTGAACCGCCAAGCTTATAGGTTTTATCAATTGCAATAGTTACATCAAAATCGCCCCAAACACCGTAAAACTCACAGGCAACATAAGGTGTTGGATGCCAACCTTCATAATCATACTCACATAGTTTTGGATACCACTGGCTCATGCTGTACCTGACACCTGTTGTTGGATTATCCCTTCCACTTCTGCGAACCTGCAAAGGTACCTGGGCTTCAAATTCCATATCCAGCACTATTGTACTTTTAGGAGCAATTGATTTGGTAAGGTTTACCTCCAGAATTGTTTCATGGTATTTGAACGGCTGTGCAATACCATTCATTTTTAAGGAGATGATTTTCTGATAGCCTATTTCATCTTCTTTTAATTTACTAATGCGGTCTTTTACTCTACCATCCCAATCCTGCCTTCCATTTATCAAGGTTTTACCTAACTCCTGGCTACGCACATCCATACTGCTATTGGGTTGAAACGCATTAAAATAAAGGTGATAAAATACTTTACTTAACACATCTGGCGAGTTATTGGTATAGGCTAGTTTTTGTTTGCCGGTAAACCGATTTGAGTTGGCATCAACATCAATGCTCATGGTATATTTAACCCTCTGTTGCCACCTGTCTGATTGTGCCATTGAAAACTTGTGAGCTGCAACAAATAAAAACAATAAAATAAAAAGCTTATTCATTATAATATTTTATTAAAAAGTAAATGTATGCTATAGAATTATTTTACAATTACTACATATTGTTAAATGGTATTTTATACAGGTTTGCCCTGCACCACAATTACTATTTCACCTTTTACCGGCTTGGCGTTAAAGTAATTATGCACTTCCTGCAAAGTTCCCCTTTTATTTTCTTCAAATTTTTTGGTTAACTCTCTGCTGACGCAGCAATGCCTGTCTGCTCCGAAGTATTCAATAAAGTCGTTCAATGTTTTTACCAACCGCATGGGGCTTTCGTAAAAAACCATGGTTCTTTCTTCCTGTGCCATCCTTTTTAAAAATGTTTGCCGCCCCTTTTTTAAGGGCAAAAACCCTTCAAAACAAAAACTGCTGATGGGCAAACCACTATTTACTAAAGCGGGAACAAATGCTGTTGCACCCGGCAGGCATTCAACTTTTATATCTTGCTTTACACATTCTCTTATCAATAAAAAAGCAGGATCGCTAATGCCCGGTGTACCTGCATCTGTAAGCAAGGCCATTGTTTTACCTGCCTGCAATTGCTCCGCTAAATGATGAATGACTCTATGTTCGTTGTGTTGGTGATAAGGAGTAATCGGCTTTTGTATTTGGTAATGTTGTAATAAAATGGATGATGTACGGGTATCTTCCGCTAAAATTAAATCAACTGATTTTAAAATATCAATTGCCCTGAAAGTGATATCAGCCAAATTACCGATGGGTGTAGGAACGATATAGAGCATTTGAAAAAATTAAAAATGGATGACGTAATTAATGTTTCTATTTTACAAACAAGCGATTGAATTTTGCGTGAGGGATAGTAGCGTAAAGCCCACAGGTGAAGGTTTGTGCCACGACATTGTGCCGCGGACTTGCAGCGGATAGCCCGACCCTTGCGCAGCTTGGGGCACGCCCCAATATCAATGTAGCTTAGTGTATAGTTACTTCAAACATTTCCATTACCTGGTTTGCCAATAATTTTTTGGCTGCTTCTTCTGCAACTACCTTCGCTGCGTCCGCAGTTTCTGCTTCTATCTGAAGAGTAATATTTTTACCAATACGAACGTCTTTTATACCGTTTAATCCCAAATTTGCAAGTCCACCCATTACAGCTTTTCCCTGAGGGTCTAATAGTTCTTTTAGTGGCATTACTTTTACCTGTGCAGTGAAGATCATGATGTAGTTTTATTTTTGAGCACCAAAGATAAAATAATGTAGGCAATGAAAATAATGGGTACTGCCAACCATTTTAGTAAAAAGGCAGAAAGTATGGCAATAACTACAAGAATTACTTTTGGCATATTATTTTTTAAACTATAATCTTTAAACTTCATCGCCATAATTGGCAGTTTGCTTACCATTAGCCAGCTTAATAGAATAATAAGGAAGTACAAAAACCATTTGTTGAGTATGAGGTTATAAATAAAATCGCTGCTGCCATACCAATAAATTAATGGTAAAGAAGCTACTACTAAACCGGCTGCTGGTATTGGTACACCTTTAAAACCAAATGCCTGTGAAGTATCTAAATTAAAGCGGGCCAAACGATAGGCTCCTGCACAGGTAAAAATAAAAGCAGGAATTAAATACAAGATAGATACTTCAATACCATCTGAATCTTTTATAAATCCCATTCGTAAAAACTGGTATAATAATATGCCTGGTGCTACGCCGAAACTTACCAGGTCTGCCAACGAGTCTAACTGCTTTCCCATCTCGGAACAAATGTTAAGTGCTCTGGCAACAAAACCATCTAAGAAATCAACTACCGCAGCTATTGCAATACAGAGAGATGCTAAACAAATATTTTCTTTCAATTTTATAAACTGCTCGCCTTCTTTTGAGTAAATTATATCTATTCCATTTTGCAATGCAAACACAATGGCTATACAACCAAAAAATAAATTGAGTAAGGTAAAAATATTGGAAATGTGTTTTTTCATTATTGGTTATTGCTTTTTCATCAATGATTCAATGTCATCAACAGTTATTGGAATATTTTTCATTAGGTCTTTATTGCCATTTCTAGTAATCCAGAAATTATTTTCAATTCTTACACCCATTTGTTCCTCCTGGATGTAAATACCCGGCTCAATAGTAAATACCATACCGGCTTTGATAGGTTCGATACGGGTACCAAGATCGTGTACATCAATTCCTAAATGATGAGAAATGCCATGGTATAAATATTTTCGGTATGCCCTGTTATCCGAATCTTCATTTTTAATGTCTGATTTTTTTAGCAGCCCGATTTTTTGAAAAATAACGGTAGCTTCTTCCCCTACTTTTTCTGTGTAATCAACAATGCTGATACCAGGTTTTAGTATGCTGGCTGCATAATGATGTAAGTGTAAACAGGCATTGTAAACAGTTTTTTGCCGCCTGGTAAATTTGCCATTTACCGGAACTGTTCTTGTTAAATCAGCATTATAATTTCCATAGCTTGCACCAAAATCCATTAATATCAATTCACCGTCTTT
>JANXSR010000004.1 GCA_025352625.1 Ferruginibacter sp. | reverse complement strand
AATAAAGATGGGAAAAAAATACCAAATTGTAAAGAGGAGCATTGCCGGGCATTACCACAACCTGTTTTTCCTACTGCTTTTTATGAAACCATTATGTGCACGTTGCTTTTTTTGATGCTTTGGGCATTTAGAAAAAGAATCAGGATTCCGGGAGTTATGTTTGGGACTTACCTTATCTTGAATGGTTTTGAAAGATTTTTTATCGAAAAAATACGTGTAAATCATCTATACAATGTATTAGGTCTTCAATTAAGCCAGGCTGAAATTATAGCCTTCTTTTTGATATTGGCAGGAGCCCTTTTGATTGTAATTGCTAAATTTAACTACTCCAAAAACCGATAAGCAAGCCAGTTTTTATTTAGCTTAATCAACGGTATAAGCATTAAATATTTGCCTGTAAGGAATTATGATGGTCAAATTATTTATTTGCCAGTCATCAGTAATTAAATACCGTTTGTGTATTCCTATGTTCCTTGTTATGCAAAGTACCTACTTTTGTTATGTACAATTCAAAACAAAGTATAAAGTATAACCATGAAACATTTAATAAACCTGCTGACTGCTATGATTATAAGTATTGTCAGCCTTGCACAAACAACGGGTAAAGTATCGGGGATAATTAAAGATGGTGGTAAACAGGAAGTAATTGATGCCGCTACAGTCTCTCTTTTATCAGGTAAAGATAGCACCCTTATTAAAGCTGCGGTAACTGACAAGCAGGGGAATTTTATATTTGAAAATATTAAAGATGGTAATTACCTTGTTTCTGCCAGCTCAACCGGGCATAAAACAGCTTACAGTAAATCATTTAGTTTGTCTCCAGATCAGTCTTCAATTTCATTAGAAGTGCTACAGCTTATACCTCTTAACAAAGATCTGAAAGATGTTACAGTTACATCAAAAAAACCTTTTATTGAAAGGCGACTGGATAAAACAGTAGTGAATGTTGATGCTTCTGTAACCAATGCAGGTACAACAGCAATGGATGTTTTGGAGAAAAGCCCTGGCGTTACTGTTGATAAAGATGGTAACGTTAGTCTTAAGGGGAAACAAGGAGTTATGATTATGTTAGACGGAAAGCCTACCTATTTAAATGGCCCAGAACTGGCTAATTTACTAAGGAGTATGTCCTCAGCCAATCTTGATCAGATTGAAATTATGACTAACCCCTCTGCAAAATATGATGCTGCAGGTAATTCGGGCATTATAAATATCAGAACCAAAAAAAATAAACAAAAGGGCTTTAATGGAAGTGTTACCCTTGGATATGGACAAGGTGTGTATGGTAAAACAAATAACAGCCTTAATTTAAATTATAGAAATGGAAAGTTTAATGTTTTTAGCAACCTGAGTGTAAACTATAGAAACAGTTTCCAACAATTGGACATTAAGCGTATTTATAAAAACGATGATCAATCCATCGCCGCCATATTTGATCAAAATGCAAGAATGCTACATCACAATGGTAACAATACTGGTAAAATAGGAGTTGATTATTATGCCAATAAAAAAACTACAGTAGGATTAGTATTTACAGGATTTGTAAATCCTGAAAAACAAACAAGCAATAATACAAGCTATTTAAAAAACTATATGGGTAAATTAGATTCTTTGGCTATTTCAACAAGTGACGAAGATGGATCATGGAAAAATAAAGGAGTCAATCTCAACCTGCGTCACCAGTTTGATTCAACTGGCAGAGAATTTACCATGGATGTTGATTATGTAAATTACAATGCTTCTAAAACTCAGCCTTTCAGCAACGTTACATACCTACCTGATGGTACTATACTTAACAGCAATAAATTATTAGGAGAATTACCATCGGTAATCGATATTTATTCAGCAAAAGCAGATTATACCCATCCATTGAAAAATGGTTTAAAAATTGAAACAGGGGTAAAAACAAGTTTTGTAAACACAGATAATACAGCAGGATATTTTAATATAATTGGCGATGTGAAAGTACCTGACTACGAAAAAACAAATCGGTTCAAATACAAAGAAAACATAAATGCAGCGTATGTTAATGCCAGTAAAGAAATAAAAAAATGGGGTTTTCAGGCTGGGCTTCGTTTAGAGAATACCAATTATTCAGGCAACCAGTTTGGCAATCCGCAGAGGCCTGATAGTTCTTTTAAGAAAAGTTATGTAGGTCTTTTTCCAACCATGTTTGTTAGCTATAATGCCAATGAAAAAAATCAGTTTAGCTTTTCATATGGCAGAAGGATAAACCGTCCGGCTTATGAAGATCTTAATCCATTTATGTTTTATTTAGACAAGTATACTTATGGTGAGGGTAATCCATTTTTGCGGCCTTCCTATGCCAATGTACTTGAAGCATCCCATACTTACAATCAATGGTTAACTACAACGGTAAACTATTCCCATACAAAAGATTTGTTTAGTGAAACATTTGAACCAAGAGGCTTTGCTACCGTTATTAAACAAGGCAACTTTGCCAGCTCAGACAATGCCAGTATATCTTTAAGTGCTCAAAAAGAGTTAACCAAAATATGGACACTTATTGTTTACACTGAAGCCAATTACAGTGCTTACAAAGGATTATTGTATGGTAACACAGCAACAAGGTCTGGTGCCACTTACCTCATAAATATTAACAACCAGTTTAAATTTAAGAAAGGATGGAGTGCTGAATTGTCTGGCTTTTACCGCACAAAAGGTATAGAAGGACAAATATCTATCAACCCTTTGAGCCAGATAAATGCGGGTGTGCAAAAAGAAATCTTAAAGAAAAAAGGCAGCCTTAAACTAAATATCCGTGATGCATTTTTTACCATGATTCAAAATGGCAAATTAGATATACTGAATACTGATGCAAGTTTTCACCAATACAATGATTCAAGAGTAGTATCACTCAACTTTACGTATCGTTTTGGTAAACCAATGAAATCAGCACCAAAAAGAAAAACCGGCGGCGCAGGAGATGAGCAGAATAGAGTAAAGGGAGCTAACTAATTATAAGAATAGAAAAGGCAAGCAGCTCAGTTTGGGCTGCTTTTTTCGTGAAATGGTTTAATTTTTTTTTCAGATTAAGCTAAAAATTATTACGCAAATTTTAAAAGGAAGTTTGTTGCTTGTTATTAAAAAAGGCTCTATCCCATGTTGGCTAACTTTAATTTCAGTATATAAAATTTCTTTGCCTTAATAAAAATGTAAATACTTTAATTTTACTCCTTAAATTGCTTCTGTATTTTTTAAATTTACCATTATGCCATCATTTGATTTTGCCAGTAAAGTTGATCTGCAAACATTAGACAACGCAGTGAATATCGTTAGCAAAGAAATTACCAACAGATTCGATTTTAAAGGGAGCCATGTTTTAATTGAACTTAATAAAAAAGAGTTTAAGATTAATCTGGAAGCAGATAGTGAAATGAAATTAAGTCAGATCATTGATGTACTAATTAGTAGAAGTATGAAACAAGGGCTGGCAGCAGAAGTATATGATTTAAGTAAAGAACCCCATCAGAGTGGCAAAATAGTAAAACAGGAGGTGCCGGTAAGAAACGGCATTAAACAAGAGGATGCAAAAAAAATAGTAAAATTGATAAAGGATAGCGGTCTTAAAGTGCAGGCAGCCATTATGGATGATATTATTCGTATTACTGGTAAAAAGATTGATGATTTGCAGGAAGTTATACAGGCTTCTAAAAGCTGGAATGTTGGAATAGCCTTACAGCAAACAAATATGAAAAGCTAATACCATGCATAAAAGAGAAAAAATAAATGAAGGAGTTGAGATTTTTTACTAATGCAAACGTTTTATTCAGTTTTTTAGTTACTTTTGCCCTCTTTAAAAATCGTATGGCAAAATCCATACACAAACTTTTACAATTATGAAAAAAGATTTGCATCCCAAAAATTACCGTTTTGTCATATTTAAAGATATGAGTAATGGTACTACTTTCTTAAGTCGTTCTACTGCTAATTCAGGAGAAACAGTTTTGCACGAAGATGGTAAAGAATACCCTGTAATTAAATTAGAAATTTCAAATACATCTCATCCATTTTATACTGGTAAAAATGTATTGGTTGATACTGCTGGACGTATTGATAAATTTAAAAAACGTTACGAAAAGAAAGCAAACTAGTATATTTTACTATCATTGGTTTACTTTTAAATACTTTATGTCCCTTCGGTTTCCCCGGAGGGATTTTTTTTATTGATAACAATTGCGCTGATAATTTTTTGCTTTGTAATTTACATTCCATGAGAGCGAAACCAGGTGATGATTTGTTAAAAGAACAATTATATCCCTTCACTGCAACAAGGCAGGCGGAAGACATTCGCGT
>JANXSR010000378.1 GCA_025352625.1 Ferruginibacter sp. | reverse complement strand
TTTTTGTTTTCAACTTATCCACATACCGCTTTCTAAATAATTAACTCAAACAGCTTCTGAATATACTATAAATACCTTTGCATTCTTAAATGATGAGTATAATAAATTAAAGGAAGGAATAAATTATGAGAGCATTCATTTTAGCAATATTGTTAATGACAGGTTTTAATGTAGTGGCACAACAGGGATGGTGGAGTGCAAAATTGCATCGTGCCGATGGTAACGTAATTGCATTTACGTTTGAATGGAAAACGTTGCAAGGCAAGCCTGTTTGGTATATTAAAAATGCTGCAGAAAAAATTAAGGTAGACAATATTAAAGAAGTGGGAGATTCTCTTTTTATTCAAATGCCTGTTTTTGAATCTCAATTCAGGATAAAGAAAACTAATAAAGAACTAAGTGGGGTATGGATAAAAGGGGGCTCTCTTAAAACACAGGTGATACCTTTTAGTGCAGCAAAAGGCAACCAAAGATTTTTAGCAGGAGTAACATCGGGTAAAAATATTTCAGGAAATTGGGCAGTATCTTTTGCAAAAAGTAAACCGAATCAACTTTCGGTGGGCATCTTTAAACAATTGGGTAATCAACTTACCGGTACATTTCTTAACCCCACAGGAGATTACCGTTACCTGGAGGGAATTGTAAAAAATGATTCTCTAATTCTTTCAGGATTTGATGGCGGTCATTCTTTTCTGTTTACAGCAAAAATTGCTGATGCTAAAACCATTACAGGAGGCACCTTTTTTTCAGGAGCTACTTCTAAGGAAGACTGGTTTGCTGTAAAAGATGCCAATGCAACAGTACCCGGAGACTCTGTAGCGATGTTTGTAAAACCGGGCGAAGAAAGTCTTGATTTTTCGTTTAAAGATTTAGAAGGCAAACAGGTTGCTATTAATAGTGATCGGTTTAAAAATAAGGTTGTGGTAATTCAACTTATGGGAAGCTGGTGTCCTAATTGTATGGATGAGACTGCTTTTTTAAGTGCCTATTACAATGCAAATAAACAGCGTGGTGTGGAGGTGATAGCACTCGCTTACGAGTATTCTACTGATTGGGATAGGTCAGTAAAAAGCCTCAAAAAATTTCAGCAACGTTTTAATGTACAGTATCCAATTTTGAATACAGAGGTAACAGTTTCTGATTCTCTGCGTACAGAGAAAACATTGCCACAGTTAACAGCTATCAAATTTTTTCCCTCATCCATCATTATAGATAAAAAAGGGAAAATAAGGAAACTGGATACCGGCTTTAACGGCCCTGCTACCGGAGCGTATTTCGTGGCATATAAAAAAGAATTCTACGATACTATTGACATGCTGCTTAAAGAAAATTTATAAAATAAAAAATTTCAGTTAACCATATTTTCTGAAAACATAGTTGTGACCAAGGTTAGAAAAAATTATAATCTTAATTTGCGGCAACATTAATAAAATGAAAAATTTATTTGAACCTTTTATAACCCAGAAGGGAATTGTTATTCTGGATGGAGCCATGGCTACAGAATTGGAAACAAGGGGTGCTGATCTTAATCATGCACTATGGTCGGCTAAATTGTTAAAAGAAGATCCGCTATTAATTCAGCAAGTGCATTATGATTATTTGATTGCAGGTGCCGATGTTATTACCACAGCCAGTTACCAGGCCAGCTTTGAAGGATTTGTAAACCATGGTTATACAAAGCAACAGGCAACCGAACTGATGCAATTAAGTGTACAGCTGGCTTTTAATGCAAGAGAAGCTGCATTGAAAATTTTGCCCCAAATGATTAAACCATTGGTTGCTGCATCTGTTGGTCCTTATGGAGCATCGCTCGCTGATGGATCGGAGTATCGTGGTAATTATGGTATAAGTGTAGAAGACCTAAAAACATTTCACCGAAGCCGTTTAAAAATATTGATTGAAACGGGAGCAGATATATTGGCATGTGAAACAATTCCCTGCACTGATGAAGCCATTGCATTAAAAGAATTGCTGACTGAATTTCCAGGTGTTCAGGCGTGGATTAGTTTTAGTTGTAAAGACGAAATGCATGTTAGCAGTGGAGAAGATTTTTCCGATGTTGTAAAATTGCTCAATGATTCTGACCAAATTGTTGCAGTTGGAGTTAACTGCACTGCCCCGCAATACATAACTTCACTAGTACAAATTGCGGCATCTCTTACCGATAAATTAATTGTTGTGTATCCCAATAAAGGCGAAATATGGAATGCAGAAAATAAACGTTGGATATCTGCATCGTTACAACCAAATCATTTTTGTGATGATGCAAAAACATGGCATGCTGCCGGTGCTAAAATTATCGGCGGTTGTTGCAGAACAACGCCTGAAGACATACAACAGTTACAGCAATTGGCGGTTTGAAATAATTCTTAAATAGCTATTCTGCTAAATACAAACAGCACGAAAATCAACACCTCTTTTTCATCCTTTTATTAATAAGGGCTCAGCAACAATTTTAAATTTATATATGGTAAATAGGTCGGTTTAATATTTTTGCGAAAATTAATACTGGCTAATACTATCTATAATTCTACTTCTTGTATTTCCGGTAATTTCTTTTTCTTTATAGATTGATGATATTTTTTTTCCAGCTTTTTATTGGTCTTTACACCTGTGTTTGAAATAGCTCCGCTAATCAAGATTTTTAACCAATAATTAAAAAGACTTTTATCCCTCATTCTTTCGGCATATACCTGCCCAAAACCCTTTTGATTGTTATGCCTTAGTACAAGGCTGTTGGCGAAAAATGTAATAAGTTTTGTCTTAAATGTTTTAACCTCCTCATTGCCATTTTTGAGGTAGGTTGCTTTTAAATTACTGTAATACATTTTCATTTTTCCATATGCAATATATTCCCTGCCAATGGCAGTTAATCTTAGTGTGTCCATCCATCCCCTGTTTATTTTTGCGGAAACCAATGGTTGTAATATGGGATTAAGGGCAGTCATATTAAACGGGCTTAATCTAACTCCAAAAAGAAATCCATTTAACGTATCCATATAAGATTCATTAAACCGAAGTTTCAAAAATATGGTATCCATTGCCCAGCTGGTTACATACAACCGAAGGCTATCGGCTGGCTTAATATCAAATGTTTTAAAATTCTGTATCAGCGCATCGGTTCGCTTAAATTTTACAATACCTGTCATAAGGGTTTTTTCATTCACCTCTTCGTAGCTAATGTCTGCGTTTTTTACTTGTATGCTATCAACGCTTATTTTTTTACTTATTTGCTGAATGGCGGTTACAGGAAGTGGTTGGTATGAGCTTTTATTTGCAGGAAGCCTTTTATCTTTATACACCTTTAACATAGCCTGGTTTGTTTCAATTTTCTTTAGAAAAAAAATAGTGTCTTTAAAAAATAATTCAGGATTAATGCCATAGATAAAAGTTTTACCTGTGGAGAATTGTATATAATCTTTCTGATAAATATTTACCCTGTTAAAAGAATCCCTGTCAATCAGCGGAACAAAAGCCATCGAATCAAGGGAGATTGTTTGAAGAGAATTATCAAATTGTAAGTTATTTATTCTTACATTATTTTTAGGAGTAAGCATATTAATGCTTGTATTTTTAACCCTAAAATTTTTATTCCCGGTAAGCATATTCCCTGTTGTTATTTTCTCCACATTATTCAACGTAAGGTTTTCCGCATCCAGCGAATACAACTGTATATTATTTTTCACGCTGTCATTTTTTTTGAGCGTTACTGCAATATTTCTTGCAGATATAGCATTGAGTGTTGCCGACCAACGGGCAGCTGTAGAATTTGAAGCGGGGGAGAAGGTTATATCGGTTACGTCAACATCTAATTTGCCTTGCCCTGACACGGAAAAGACAACGGTATTGGTTTCGGCCGAAAACCCAGTCAAAGACGATTTTATTCCTTTTATGGTTAGCAAATTATCGTTCGAACGTATATCCTTTACATACCAGTTTGATGCATGCTCTGCCACATTTATTTTGTGTTGCTTTGAAGGCGGCAGGTTAGTTATTACTGGGTTTAGAATACTGATTTGATTTATATTTAGCCTGGGAAGTTTGCCTTTTTTTTGTTCGGCCAGTTCCTCAACAGCCCTATCGCTATTGTTGATGCTGATAATTGGATTGTTAAGAACAACATCACTTATTTTTGAATCACCCGCAAGTATAGAACCAATATCAGGAATGAAACTAAGGTTAGCAGTATTAATTAAAATGATATTTTTTTTACCTTCCGAAAGGATGCTGAGTTGATGTAAATAAGAAGGTTGCTGATCCTGTATCATAAATTCTTTAACACCAACATCAAGTGAACTATTTTTTAGATGAAGGGTATTTCCCTTAACCTGCAAACCCTTTATAGTAGGGTTGTTTTTTCCATCCCAATAAATGCTGTTGGCCTCAAGTTTGTCGATAATAATACTTGCACGCAGGTTGTTTGATTGTATGGAGACTGTTGTATTCTTTCCATTCAATTTTGCAAGTGCCAGCTGCAAAGGTTTATTTTGGACCGAACTTTTGGTAGATGGATTTGTATTTTTTTTGTTTGGAGAAGCATTAAAAATAATGTTGGCATTTTCCCAGCTAAGATTACTAATTTCAAATTGATTGAGTTGGCTTGCATGGAAGTTGTCTAGTTGGATGTTTTTAACGATAGCAGCGTTTTTCTCTTTACCTACAAAAACCGATGCACTGGAAATAAACAGGGAGTGCTCTTTTCCATTAAAAATTCCGTTTTGTAATTTGATAAAATTGGCTCCGGCATGTAGGGTTCCATTGGCAAATGACATCATATTTAAGGAGCCGGTAAGGTCATTGATGTTAGTTGAATGGAGAAGGTGATTAAAGCCAATCACCGTATTTACTTTTTGAAGCTGTAAATGATTTTTATTAGCTGCATAAAAATTAATATTCGCATCTTCAATTTTTAAACGGCCAATTTGTAACTTATCAGCAAATTCGTTAAAAGCTTCGTAAATAGAATGAGAAACAGTATTTGAACCTTGCTTTCTTTCAGGCGCAGTTATGTTAATCTCAGGTCTGTTCATTGTTACCTCTCCGGCTACAATTTTTTTATTGGTGATCAGATCGAGCCATGCCAAATGTTGTATTTCAAGCGCATGCATGCGAATGTCTTTCCTGTCAGTAAAGTTCTTGTTTTTTGCTGTAGGAGATATGGCAAAATTGGAAAGATTTATCCTGTTATTTCTAAATAGAATACTGTCAAATGAAACCATGTAAGAACTATCATGGTCGTAGGTTTTGTATCCATGTAAGCCAAAGTAAAAACTTCCTACTTTGATTGGTATGGCAGGATCTTTTACAATCGCAATATCCTGCATAATAAAATTACTTTGCCTGGTACTAAAGGAAGTAATTTTATCATGCGATTTTGTTTGCATGGCCAGCCTGGCATTTAATACGCCGATATAATTAATGTCAATATCTCCAAATAATGTTTTAACCACCATTTCCATTGAATCTTTTGAGATTGGCACTCTCTTGGTTGAATTATTTTTTGAACTTTCGGTTAACTCCATATTAATCCTCAATTCGGGATTAATGCAGAGGGCACTGTCTGCCTCAATCGTATTCATTCTGGTAAGCTTTTCAAAGTTTACATTCGAAAGACGAAGTGTATCAAAAAAAACTCCAAATTCATTAAAACCGTCTCCAGATTTTTCCCCATAGATGTAGCAACTATCTATCTCTATCGATTTTTTTAGAGAGTTAATTCTAAGACGACCATATTTTAAACGGTGGTTTCCATCGGGGAAGGCAATATCCTGGTGCGAAGAATAGAATCTTATGCGGTCGCTAAAAAGATAACGGTCAGTATTACCCGAAGTAGAATCAATTTTAAGGTTATCAATTCTTAAATAGTAATCTGTAATTATAATAGGGGTACTATTTTTTTGTATTTTATTTTCAAGGGTTAAACGTCCTGAATCAATCAGGCAGTATTTTATATTCAGCGTATTCAATAAATTATTTAATTCTGCATATACTTTGCCCATCTGTTCAGGAAGTGAAAAATTTTCTTTTGGCTGGTCTTTCCATTTGGTAATAGTTACCTGGGGTCGCATAAAAACAATGGTGTCTAAATAAATTTTCCTGTCAAAAAGTAGTGGCCTTAAAGCGGAAAGTTCAAGTACCAGCTTGTTAGCTTTAATATCGTAGGTTGTAAAACTTGTTGTAGTATCGGTACTATAAAAGTGAGGTTGAATAACTTCAAGGTGTAATTTGCGTGGGTTGAATTCAATTTTTTTTACTACCAGCGAGAGCTTACCATGGCTCTGTTTTGTAACCATGTCTTTAATCAGACTTTCTGCATTATTTATAACATAAAAATAAAGGGCAAGTAAAATGCCAACCAACACCAAACAAACAATCCCTGTTATTTTAAAAATCTTTTTCATGCATTCCGGATAAATGTATTTATTAATGCAGGTATAAGATACTTATTTATTTTACTAATGATAACATGCTGTGTTTATATTGGCGGTACTATTTGTTGAATTACTAAACCTTCCGCCATTTTTCTAATCGGATATACCAGCTTCTTTTAAATTACAATCCAAAAATCAAGGTAAAAAATAAGGCTACTTTCTGTAAAAAATATATGCTAAACTGCGGGAAGGGAACAAAGCGTATCCCCTTTTATATTTTTAAAATTTTTGCAAGCACCCCCGACACCCGGGATAAATCTGAATAGCTAGAAAACTTTACCTGAATGGCCAAATTCCTTCATAGCTAAAACAAAAACAGGACAAATGGGAATAAACCCAACTTGTCCTGTTATGTTGGGTTACTAGGATTCGAACCTAGAAAGACAGAATCAAAATCTGTTGTGTTACCATTACACCATAACCCAATCAATATCCCAAAATTTAGTTTGGGACTGCAAATTTAGGGGTTGAAGGTAAAACAGCCAAAACCATTTTAAAAAATAAAATACCTATACCTTTTAAGCTACAAATTGTCCTCCGCTTCTTTTAAACCTTTTATTAAATCTAATGATTCAATTACTTCATCACACATAATAGTAATCAGTGAGCCTGGTTTGGCGGTCTTGTACGCATGCATGATGGCTTCCTTTTCATCATAAATAATTGTAATAGGAATTTCTTTGGCTTTTGTGGCATTAATACCTTCCACCAAAAGTTGTACAATTTCTTCTGCTGTGCGGCCACGTAAACTTTTATCCTGCCGTATAATAATCTCATCAAAACAACGGGCAGCAATTTTACCAAGGTCTTTTATATCTTCATCCCGCCTGTCGCCGGTGCCGCTAATGATACCAACTTTTGGAGTGCCATCCATTTTATTTACAAAGTCACACAACAACTGCAGGCCTGCCTGGTTATGAGCAAAGTCCACCAGTATTTCAAAGTTTTTGAATTTAAAAAAGTTTAGCCGGCCAGGTGTTTGTGTGGCAGAAGGAACAAAAGTTTCCAGGGCCTCTTTTATATCTTCTACTTTTATTTCCCTGTATAAATAAGTTGCCAGAATTGCGGGCAGGGTATTCATGATATTGTGAATAGCTTTACCTCCATAAGTGATGGGTACATCGGCCACTTTAATAACCCTTATTTTCCAGTTGCCTTTCATGAGAGTTACATAGCCGTTCTCAAACACTGCCGCATAACCACCACTATTGCAATGTTTTTTTATGCGGGGATTATTTTCATCCATGCTGAACAAACCGATGTTGCAATCAAGCCCGTTTTTAATGTCGTACACCAAATCATCATCCGCATTTAAAATGGCATAACCATGAGTAAATACAGTTTCAGCAACCACGGCTTTTACTTTGGCCATTTGTTCAAGACTGTCAATGCCACCTAAGCCAATATGATCCGTACTTACGTTGGTAATGATCGCAATATCGCAATTCTGAAAAGCGAGCCCGTTTTTTAAGATACCACCTCTTGCACATTCCAGCACGGCAAAATCCACCGTAGGGTCACGCAATACAAAAGTGGAACTGACAGGTCCTGTGCAGTCACCTTTCATCATTAACTGGTTTTGAATATACACGCCATCACTGGTAGTGTAACCCACTTTATAACCCGAACTTTTAGCAATGTGTGCAATCAATCTTGTAGTGGTGGTTTTACCATTGGTGCCTGTTACAGCAATAATGGGAATGCGACCGGCACTGCCTTTTGGAAACAACATGTCAATTACCGGCTCTGCAACGTTCCGGCCAATTCCTACAGCCGGATCGATGTGCATGCGGAATCCGGGCGCTGCATTTACTTCCAGCACAGCACCGCCACTTTCGCTGATGGGCAACTGCAGGTCGGGTGCCATAATATCAATACCACAAATATCCAGACCAATAATTTTTGAGATGCGTTCGCACATAAAAATGTTGGCTGGATGCACCTGGTCTGTCACATCTTCAGAAGTGCCACCAGTAGAAAGATTGGCGGTTGGTTTTAACAATACCAGTTTGCCCTTTGGAGGAACAGTATCCAATGTGTAACCCTTTTCATCCAGCATCTGCTGGCTGAAACCATCCAGTTTAATGGAGGTCAATACTTTCTCATGGCCATAGCCACGCCGGGGATCTTTGTTGGTTTCATCCACCAGCCATTGTATGTTGTGTTCACCATCGCCGGTAACCGCAGCCGGAGTTCGGAGGGCAGCGCAGATAAATTTATTGTTGATTACCAGCACCCTGAAATCGAAACCGGTAATAAAGCGTTCGCAGATAATGCTGCGTCCATATACTTGTGCATCTGCCAGGGCTTTCACCGCCATTGCCCAATCAATAATATTGGTGGTGGCTCCTTTGCCATGGTTGCCATCTATTGGTTTTAATACCAGTGGGTAACCTAATCTTTCAACGGCATCTTTTAATCCTTCCTCACTTCTTATAATCACTCCTTTGGGAACAGGTATTTCTGCAGCACCCAGCAGGTTTTTTGTTTCTTCTTTATCGCAGGCAATATCTACTGCAATATTGCTGGTAGTGCTGGCAATAGTAGCCCTGATTCTTTTTTGATGAATACCATAACCCAACTGTACCAAACTGTATTTGTTCAGCCGGATAAAAGGAATATTTCTTTTTGCAGCTTCATCTACAATACAACCTGTGCTTGGTCCAAGGCGGGTATCTTCTCTTATCTCCCGTAATTGCATGATATCGTTTTCAAGATCATATATTACTCCATCTGCCAGCGCCTGTGTAACCCTTACGGCAGCCTTAGCTGCGTACACACCGGCATCTTCTTCCATATAACTAAAAACAACATAGTATTCACCTTCTTTTCCAGTGCCACGGGTACGCCCAAAACCTGTATCCATCCCGGCCAGTGTTTGCATTTCGAGCGCCACATGTTCAATCACGTGCCCCATCCAGGTGCCTTCTTCCACCCGTTCAAAAAAGCCGCCGGGTTTACCTACGCTGCAACGATGCTCAAACATGCCGGGGAATATTGCAGCTAGCCTGTCTTTGAAACCAGGTATCAGGTTGGTTGGCCGTTGCTCCATATCCTCCAGATCCAGTTTCATTTGTATAAGTTTATTGCGTCGAACGCTCCAGTAGTTGGGGCCCCTCATTATTTTTATTTCTACAATCTTCATTAGTGCAATAGTTTTTGGTTAAAAATTTTTTGTCCTGCCATGAAGCAACCTGGTAAACTGTTGCGACTTGTCGCCGTGGCGCATCGCACTCTTTTACATTGGTACTGTGGCAGCTTTGAACTTCCGTTGTTGGTTCACTTTATTAATGTAGCAGTTTTTTTATAAACAGGGTCAAATAAACAAATAAAATCGCCGTTATCTCCTTTAAATAAATGTGCAAATCGGAAGTTAATAAAAAAACGGTAGCATAAAAAATACAAACTGTAATCAAAGCCTGTTTTAGTCAATTACTTTACATTTGCAACACCCACTACATTAAACAGTAAAAAAAATGTGGAGCAGTTAAGAAATATTTTACTGTCATCAAAACAAAATGTTCATGCAGCAACCCAGGGGAAAATTGATTGCTATTGGAGGTGCCGAAGATAAAGGTACCGTGCCCGAAAAAGGCGAGTTACAAAAACTAAGCAATCTAAATTTTATTGAGTTAGGTATTTTAAACCGCATTGTAA
>JANXSR010000361.1 GCA_025352625.1 Ferruginibacter sp. | reverse complement strand
CAGTAACTACCTTCTTATCAAAGATGTTATCGTTCTCGGTATTAAAGTCCAATTTATCTTCTGTATCACCTTCTAAGAATATGGTATCACCAGCATCTTCGATGGTTACTTTACGCATCATCTGACGAACGATTACTTCAACGTGTTTGTCATTGATTTTTACACCTTGCAGGCGATAAACTTCCTGTATTTCATTTACAACATATTCCTGTACTGCAAAAGGCCCCTTGATTGCCAAGATATCAGCAGGTGCAGTTTGGCCATCACTTAATGCAGCGCCGGCTTTTACAAAATCACCATCCTGTACCAAAATCTGGCGGGTTAATGGAACTAAGTATTTTCTTACCACACCATCTTTTGCCTCCACAATAATTTCCCTGTTACCACGCTTGATATTACCAAAAGCAACCACACCATCAATTTCACAAACCACCGCAGGATTACCTGGGTTACGTGCCTCAAACAATTCTGTTACACGAGGCAAACCACCCGTAATATCTTTCAGTTTACTTAATACCCTTGGAATTTTCACCAGCACCTGTCCTGCTCTTACCATATCCCCTTCTTCCAAAACGATGTGACTACCTACCGGTAAGTTATAAGATTTGTGCTCCTTGCCTTCAATGATGATAGAAGGTAATTTAGTCTTATCTTTTGTTTCAATAACCACTTTTTCTTTGTGGCCTGTTTGTTCATCCGCTTCTTCACGAACTGTTACCCCTTCAATCACAGCTTCAAATTTAAGCTTACCTATAATTTCAGAAACAATTACGTTATTGAATGGATCCCATGTGCAGATGACTTCTCCTTTGGAAACTTTCTGTCCGTCTTTTACATTCAGTGTAGCACCATAAGGAACGTTATTAGTAATAAGTAAACGATCATTCTTAACATCCATTATACGAACCTCGCCGGTACGGCCGATAACGACATTTATCTTTTTACCTTCAGCATCTTCTGTAGCAACTGTACGCAAACCATCAAATTGGATAGTACCGTCAAACCTTGCAGGCATTGTAGATTCTACCGAAGCAGAACCTGCCACACCACCCACGTGGAAAGTACGTAAGGTTAACTGTGTACCCGGTTCACCAATACTTTGTGCAGCGATAATTCCTACAGCATCTCCCTTTTGTGCGGTGTATCCTGTAGCAAGGTTTTTACCATAACATTTTACACAAACACCACGCTTGCTTTCGCAGGTTAATACCGAACGTATCTCAACAGTTTCAATGCTGCTTTGCTCAATTAGTTGGGCAATTTCGTGTGTTATTTCTTCATTGGCTTTTACCAACAATTTATCAGTGATAGGGTCAATTACATCATGTAAAGACGTACGGCCTTCTATCCTGTCACTCAATTGTTCAATGATATCTTCATTGTCTTTTAAAGCACTGGTTGCAATACCACGAAGGGTTCCGCAATCTTCATCTTTAATAACCACATCTTGCGCCACATCCACCAAACGACGGGTTAAGTAACCGGCATCTGCTGTTTTCAAAGCCGTATCCGCCAACCCTTTACGGGCACCGTGGGTAGAGATAAAGTATTCCAATACGTTCAAACCATCTTTAAAGTTTGATAAGATTGGGTTCTCAATAATTTCACTACCTGATGAACCGGATTTACGTGGCTTAGCCATCAATCCCCTGATACCAGCCAACTGTTTAATTTGTTGCTTACTACCACGGGCACCTGAATCAAGCATCATGTACACAGAGTTAAAACCTTGCTTATCTGCTGCCAGTTCACGAATCAAAGTTTCAGTAATTCTTGTATCAACACGACTCCAGATATCTACTGTTTGGTTATAACGTTCGTTATTGGTAATTAAACCCATATTGTAGTTATCCCAAACCTCATCCACTTCTACAGTAGCATTGTCAATCAGTTCCTGTTTAATTGCAGGAATGATCAAATCATTTATATTAAATGATAATCCACCACGGAATGCCATACGGTATCCCAGTGTTTTAATATCATCCAAAAATTTAGCCGTGATAGGAACGTTTGTCCATTTGATAATGTCACCAATAATTTCTCTTAAAGACTTTTTGGTTAACAATGCATTGATGAAACCTACGCTTTTTGGAACATGCTGGTTAAAGATTACTCTACCAACAGTTGTTTCAATTAATTTATAAGTTAAAGAACCATCATCATTTCTGTAGTTCGCTTTTACCCTGATGTGCGCATGCAAATCCAGCTTCTGTTCGTTGTATGCGATAATCACTTCTTCCGCAGAATAAAATGCCTTGCCTTCGCCTTTTACTTTTTCTGTTTCAGTTGATTTTTTACCCTTGGTGATGTAATACAAACCAAGTACCATGTCCTGTGAAGGAAGGGTAATCGGTGTACCATTCTGCGGGTTCAAAATGTTGTGAGAAGATAACATCAGCATCTGTGCTTCCAGTACCGCAGCATTGCTTAATGGTACGTGAACCGCCATCTGATCACCATCAAAATCCGCATTGAACGCCGTAGTTACCAACGGGTGCAGCTGGATAGCTTTACCTTCAATCAATTTTGGCTGGAAAGCCTGGATTGATAAACGGTGAAGTGTTGGGGCCCTGTTCAACATAATCGGGTGACCCTTCAAAATATTTTCTAAGATATCCCAAATAACAGCCTCTTTTTTATCTACCAGTTTACGGGCAGATTTAACTGTTTTAACGATACCTCTTTCAATTAATTTTCTAATAATAAATGGCTTGAACAATTCAGCCGCCATATCTTTTGGTAAACCACACTCATGCATTTTCAATTCTGGTCCTACCACAATTACAGAACGACCTGAATAATCCACACGTTTACCTAATAAGTTCTGACGGAAACGTCCCTGCTTACCTTTCAATACATCGCTCAATGATTTCAATGCACGTCCACCTTCTGCTTTAACAGCATTTGATTTACGGCTGTTATCAAACAATGAATCAATGGCTTCCTGTAACATACGTTTTTCATTACGTAAGATTACTTCCGGCGCTTTAATTTCTAACAATCTTTTCAAACGGTTATTACGGATAATAACACGACGATACAGATCATTCAAATCCGAAGAAGCAAAACGGCCACCATCCAATGGAACCAATGGACGCAGTTCTGGTGGGATAACAGGAATGTATTGCATCACCATCCACTCGGGACGGTTGTTGATTCTTGTATTGGCATCACGAAAACTTTCTACAACGGATAGACGCTTTAAAGCATCTGCTTTACGTTGCTGAGAAGTTTCGTTGGCAGCTGAGTGACGAAGATCAAAACTTAACTGATCCAAATCAATGCGCTGTAACAAATCATGCACTGCTTCAGCACCCATTTTGGCGATGAATTTATTAGGATCTTCATCAGACAGGAACTGGTTATCTTTTGGCAAAGTATCCAGGATATCCAGGTACTCTTCTTCAGTTAACAAGTCACCAAAATTTTGTCCTTTATCGGCACGGATACCAGATTGAATTACTACAAAACGCTCGTAATAAACAATCGTTTCCAATTTCTTGGAACTCATGCCCAGCAAGTAACCGATTTTATTTGGTAACGATTTAAAATACCAGATATGCACAACAGGCACCACCAGTTTGATGTGCCCCATTCTTTCACGACGTACTTTCTTTTCCGTTACTTCCACACCACATCTATCGCACACAATACCTTTATAACGGATACGCTTATACTTTCCACAAGCACATTCGTAATCTTTTACCGGGCCAAAAATTCTTTCGCAAAACAAACCATCTCTTTCAGGCTTGTAGGTACGATAGTTAATGGTCTCAGGTTTCAACACTTCACCGAAGCTTTTTTCCAAAATGCTGTCGGGAGAAGCCAAACCAATAGTGATT
>JANXSR010000353.1 GCA_025352625.1 Ferruginibacter sp. | reverse complement strand
TAAACACATGATTCGTCAGGTTATTGATATCCTGTTGTGTTTGCTTAATGGCATTTTCTTTTAACTGCTCATTAAAAGCAATCACTTCATTGTGGCGGGCCTGTATCGTTGCCTTCAATCCGTTTACGATTATTTCCTGTGCGCTGATCTCTTCTACCAGCTTCTCCAAGTTCTTTGCACGACCGATCTTTTTTCCTTCAAACAAACCAACACTGCCGCCGGTAAGCGAATATTTTCCTTTTACATATTTACCCGTTTTTTCCAGCACCACGGCACCATTACTGTTAGCAAGCGCCTCTTCATTTTCAGCAATAAAAACATTGCCCAATAAGTATTTTGCCAAATGATTGTATTTGCCATCGATCTCCACTACACTCAACGCAGGTATGGTGCCTTCCGGTTGATGGTCCGTGGTTGGTGTCTCCACCAACCACTTATTTAATCTGTCCTGCAAAAAGAAATTGGCCTTCCCCTTCTTATTATCATCCAGCAAATGAATCGCTTTCAATCCTTCTTCCAAATTATTTACCACGTAATAATTCAGGTAAGGTTCCAGCACATTTTCAACCGCTGCCCTGTATTCGGGTTGCACATACATAATGTCACTCAACAAAGGTGCTTCATGGTTCCAGTTGGGATTTTTGTGTAAGAATTTTACACTCTCCGGGTAACCTTCCATGCTATCCACCAGGCTTTTCAGCAGGGCGTATTCATTTTTCTTGCTATCGAATTTTCTATTTTCTTCGGCCAGTTCCGCACGCAGACTTTCCAGCATGCTCTGTGTTTGAAATATCTGCTCCTTCGTAAACTCGTGGTGATCCTGCAATTGTTGAAGGTCAACTTTCTTTTGCTCCAGTTCATCTGCCTTCACTTTTCTATCTGCCTCCAATTGCTGCAACTGGCTTTGGCGTTGCGACTTCTCATCCTGTATCTGCACAATGGTGCGTTGCACATTCTGTATGCTGGCATCCGCTACCGCTACTTTCTTTTCAGCATCAAACTGGTTGCGCTGAATGGCCTGGTTTTCCCTGCGCAGGGCATCAATGCTGCTGCGCTTTTCATCAAATATTTTGCGCTTGTCTTCTACCGCATTTTTTAGTTCATCCAACCTGCCTTCCAGTTCTTCCAGCTTCTGTTCATCTTCTCCTATCTGCACACTGGTAAACTGAATGCTTTCATCCAGCCCCTTTAACTGACCGCCTGCCTTTTGTAAAAAATCATTCAGGCTCCCTTCTCTTTCTCTTAAATATTGTAAGCGTTGTGCTGCTAAACTTTTTTCACTTTCCTTGCTCCTCACCGCACCCAGCATATCATTAAAAGCATGCTGCAGATCCTGCAAGTTTTTTTCCTGCGTAATAAAACCCAGTTTGTCCTGCTCCAATGCTGCGTCTTCCAATGCAATGGCTGCTTCCAGCTCAATGCGCTTGTCTACTTCTGTTTGCTGTTGGTGGTTAAGGTCGCGGTAGGTAATGTTGAAACCTTCCAGTGCCGCCTTGGCCAACTCAATGCTCACTTCTTTGTATTCCTTTTTTATCTCAAAATATTTCTCTGCTTTTTTGGCCTGGCTCTCCAGGCTTTTCAACTGGTTGTTGATCTCAAACAACAGATCTTCAATACGGGCCAGATCCTGCTCCGTAGCATCCAGTTTTAGTTTGGCCTCTTTTTTACGGGTCTTATAAATAGTTATCCCCGCTGCCTGTTCCAGCATTTTGCGGCGGCTGTTCTCTTTGTCTTTGATGATGTCATCCACCATGCCCAGTTCAATAATGGCATAACTGTCGGTGCTAACGCCGGTATCCATAAACAAATTATGAATATCCTTCAGGCGACAGGCCACATCATTCAGGCGGTATTCGCTTTCCCCGTTTTTGTAATATTTACGGGTAACGGTCACCATATTAAATTCGGTAGGCAACAGGTTTTTGGTATTTTCAAAAGTGAGGCTCACTTCTGCCAATCCACTGGCACTGCGGCTTTTGCTGCCATTAAACACCAGGCTCTCCAGATTCTCACTGCGCAGATTGCTTATTTTATGTTCGCCAATTACCCAGCGGATGCTATCAATGATATTGCTTTTGCCACAGCCATTGGGCCCGATAACGCCGGTAATGCCCTCATCAAAATGGAGTACGGTCTTATCGGCAAAACTTTTAAATCCTTTAATTTCAAGACTCTTTAAACGCACGGTTCTATAGTTTAAGTAAGACGGCAAATATAGAGTAATGCTTTAAGAAGTGAATTTGAATGTGTACACGAGTTATTAACGGTTAGGGGGAGGTTTTACACAGTCTAATTGCAAAAAATGGTTATGTATGGAGGAGGTTTTTTTGTCCGGGCTGAGGACAGCTTTGTGGGGCTGCATTGGCGTCGCACTCTTCTGCAGTTATAACATTGGGAAACTTTTATTAAAGCGAATTTTATGAGTTTGTAAAGTTGGTTCTGATATTAGGAGAATGTAGATTAACCAGCGACAATACTTATATTCGTTTATATATTTAAACTTACAACTTGCGTAACTATACAAAGTATTGGCAATTTAACGCAACAGTTTTTAAACTCAAAGCAGGACATATTTATGAAGTATATATTATTAACCGCAGTTTTAACAACATTTACTATTAAGCATACAATTGCTCAGGATTGCAAAACATTAAACAATTTCAATTCAGTTCACAGCATAAAATTTGGTCAACCAGTATCTGATAGCATAAAGAAATATTTTAAATTCGAAATGATTAATGGCAATAAAGATTCCAGTTCTATTAGCTATTCACTTGATAATAAAAATATATTCACGGACAATAATCTTTACAAAAATTTCAATAACGTTTTTTATTTCGG
>JANXSR010000180.1 GCA_025352625.1 Ferruginibacter sp. | reverse complement strand
TACTGATACGAAGAGCATCACCATCACAGTTAATGAAGTGAATGTGGCTCCGGTACTGGCGAATGTTCCCGCTACTGCAACAATTAATGAAGAGGTTGCTTACGGCTTTACGGCTACAGCAACAGATCATGATATTCCTGCTCAGACACTGGTATTCTCTTTAGGTGCTACTGCTCCAACAGGCGCAACCATCAACAGTGCTACTGGTGTGTTTGCATGGACTCCGACAGAAACTCAGGGACCTGGCTCTTACACTTTCAATGTAATAGTAAGTGACGGAACGCTTACTAATACGAAGAGCATCACCATCACTGTGAATGAAGTGAATGTGGCTCCGGTACTGGCGAATGTTCCTGCTGCTGCAACAATACCGTGGGGAAATCTTTTAACAATCACTGCCACAGCAACAGATCGTGACATTCCTGCACAAATACTGGTATTCTCTTTAGGTGCTACTGCTCCAACAGGCGCAACCATCAACAGTTCTACAGGTGTGTTCACATGGACTCCTACAATAGCTCAAGGACCTGGTGTTTACACATTCAATGTAATTGTAAGTGATGGAACGCTGACTGATACAAAGAGCGTTACAGTAACGGTAACAAAACGTATAACTCAATTGGTATATAATGGAGATTTGTCAAAACAATATTCTGACCAGGCTAGTTTATCTGCAACGTTGACAGATATAACCAATGGTTTACCTGGTACACCTGTGAGCGGTAAAGCAATAACCTATCAAATAGGTTCTCAAACTATATCATCCATAACCGGAGCTAATGGCGTTGCATCGGCAACTTTAACATTGACTCAATCGCCTATTCCATCATATAATGTAGTTTCCAGTTATGTGTATGATGCTTCTTACGTAGGCAGTAGCGATAATGATGCATTCGATATTACATTGGAAGATGCTATTGTTGAATATACGGGAAGTGAATTTGCAAGCACAGGTACGGCTACTGCTACTACAGCAACTATCCGCCTAAGTGCAAAAATCACCGATGCCGCAGATGGATACCGCGGAGATATCAGAAATGCAACCGTTAACTTTATCATTACACCTTACGATTGTATGTCAATGGCCCCTGGCACACCAATAACAGTAACAGGGTCTGCTGTAGCTTTGGTAAATGCAGGTGATCTTACGGTTGGAACATCCTTTAAAGATTACACTTTTGACATAGGAACCTGCAATGCCAAGATTTTCGATGTACAGATTGTGGTTGGAAATTACTATACAGGTACAATAGCTGCCACTGTTTCGGTTGCCAAATCACTAAATGACTTTATAACAGGTGGTGGTCACCTTAACTTTAGCGCTGGCGCCGCAAACACATCTTGTGGAACTTATAAATCGGAAGACGGTTCCAAGACTAATTTTGGGTTCAATGTGAAGTACAATAAAACAGGTACTAATTTGCAGGGTAATGTAAATATCATTATCAGAAACGGCGGCCAGGTTTACCAGGCGAAAGGTACGGTTGGCGGTAGTAATGGGTTATTGAGTGTGAACGTAAGTGACCCGGCCAATAAGAGGGCTGTGTTAACTGCAAAGGCCAGTTTGGTTAATACTGCTACAGGACTTGCAGTACCGTATGGTAGTAGTGCCAGCATGGAATTGAGAATGAACGATAAGGGCGAACCAGGTGTTAACGATACTTATATCATTAAAATTTGGGGTAGCAACAACGCACTATTATACTCAAGTAGCTGTTCAGATGCAGAAATAAAAATGGATGGTGGTAACATCCAGGTAAGCAGTACTATTACTGGATTACCAACAACAACTACGTTGGTTTCATCACTTAATCCTTCTAATACGGGTAATCCTGTAACATTTACAGCAACAGTTTCACGTGGTTTAAGCACGGTGATACCTTCAGGTATTGTAACCTTCAAGGAGGGTACTACTACTTTGGGTACTGGTGCAGTAAGTTTAGTAGGCACAGTTTACAAAGCAACGTTCACCACTTCTGCGTTGGCTGCAGGAAGTCACCCGATAATAGCAGTTTACAGTGGTGATGCAAGCTTTAATTCAAGTACGTCTCCTATATTAACTCAAACAGTAACTACTGCTATGGCAAGGGTTAATACAAATGTTATTTCAGCACCAAAAGTAGAATTAGTTGCTGGTACCTCTCAGCCATTAATGCTTAGAGCTTATCCAAACCCAACTACCAGTTACTTTAATTTAGCAATAACCGGTAGTATTGATAACCCGGTTACAGTTAGGGTATTTGATGTAAGGGGCAGGGTTGTTCAGGCGGTTCAAAAGATAACAGCACCAGCTACACTTCGCCTTGGTGACAGATGGACAAATGGCACCTACTTTGTAGAAGTAATACAAGGAAATGAAAGGAAATTACTAAAAGTGATTAAGGCTAATTAAAAGGTATTTTATTAATTAAAACAAAAGAGTTTCAAAATGGGAACTCTTTTGTTTTATATAGTATTTATCAATTAATAACGATCCTTCGTAAAAATACAAAAGAACCCTTTTTTGGTAATAAGGCAATAGTAACAAGCTTTATTAAACTTTTAATTTTTACCGAATTATCTAATCATCATAAAAAAATTAAGTGTCAATCAATTTCCATCTTTTTAATTGGCCGGATAATTGTAATCTTGTACATTATTCTTGCAAGAGAAGCAATTTATAATGGCTATTGTACGTTTGTTTTTTAAATTCAATATTATTACTTTATGAAAAATCAGGTTAGTGTATTCGTGTTGCGTTTTCTTTCCCTCTATATGTTGTTTGCCGGTTACGGTTGCAATCAGGCCAATTCATCGGCTGCAACAAAAGACAAGGATTCAACTCAGGTTGCAAAAGCTGTTATACCATCTAAGCCCATTATTTCACCGATTGATACTGCTGAGTACGATAAAAAAATGATTGAATTAAGCAATCATGATACTACCGGCAAATGGCCGGTTAAAACCTCCTACCCGCTAGCGGGGGCGCTGCTTCCTTACAACAGGATTATTGCCTATTATGGAAATTTATATTCAAAAAGAATGGGGGTTTTAGGCGAATTTCCGAGGGAGGAAATGATTAAAAAATTACAGGAAGAAATAGCTAAATGGCAGGCTGCTGATACAACAGTTAAAACAATTCCCGCATTGCATTATATAGCCACCACCGCACAAGCTGCGCCGGGTAAAGATAATAAACACCGCATGCGGATGCCCTTTAAGCAGATTGATACTATTATGGAATGGGCAAAACCAATTAACGCACTGGTGTTTTTAGATATACAGGTGGGACACAGCTCAGTAAAAGACGAAGTGACCAGCCTTGAGCAATACCTTAAATTACCAACTGTTCACCTGGGAATTGACCCTGAGTTTTCATTAAAAAATGGAGAAATTCCCGGAAGAAAGATCGGCACTTTTAATGCTGAGGATATCAACGATGCCATTGATTACCTCGCAGATCTTGTTCGTAAAAATAACCTCACCCCTAAAATATTGGTTGTGCATCGTTTTACACAGGGTATGGTTACCGGTTACGAAAGGATAAAAAAAGTACCAGAGGTGCAGGTAGTAATGGACATGGATGGATTTGGTGATAAAATTTTGAAAAGATCAACTTACCTGAGGTATATCTACAAAGAACCGGTGCAGTTTACAGGTTTCAAATTATTTTATAAAAATGATACCAAGCCAAATACAACCGGTATGTATACTCCTGAAGAGTTACTGAAATTTACTCCTAAACCTATCTACATACAGTATCAATAATTTACCACAGTTTAGTTTTTAATTCATGAAAAATATTTTTTCAGCAAGTCTTATTTTATTATTTTTTTTAGCCAGCTGTTCAACACCTTCAGAAAAAGCAACAAAAGAAAGCAGTACTGTTGTTACTCCTGAAGTAAAAAATATTGACCCTAAAAAAACTGCTTATGCAGACCTTGCAACCATTCTTTCAAAAAAAGAAGTGCCTGTACTATGCTATCACCACATAAGAAATTTTAAAGCTGGTGAAAGTGAAAATATGAAAAGTTATTCTGTAACGCCTGCTGCATTTGCAACGCAAATGAAAGCTTTATCAGACAGCGGTTACTCAACCATTTTACCCGATCAGTTATATGAATATCTTGTGCATGATGGCGTGTTGCCAGCCAAACCGGTGATGCTTACTTTTGATGATACGGATGAAGAGCAATATAGTATTGGCAAAACCGAAATGAATAAATATGGTTTTAAAGGAGTTTACTTTATCATGACCATTGCTATTAACCGGCCACGCTATATGAGTAAGGATCAAATTAAAAACTTATCAGATAGTGGCCATGTAATTGCCGGCCACACCTGGGACCATCACATGGTTACTAAATACCAGGGTGAAGATTGGGATACTCAATTAGTAAAACCAAGAAAACAACTCGAAGCCATCACAGGAAAATCAATAACATTTTTTGCCTATCCTTTTGGCTTATGGAACCAGGCTGCCATACCGGAGATAAAAAACCGGGATTACAAACTTGCCTTTATTTTATCTACAAAAAGAGATAGTACAGAACCGCTTTACACAGTGAGAAGAATGATCGTTCCGGGACAATGGTCGACAAATGGAATGTTGAAGGCAATGCGATTTACCTTTAATAAAAAATAATTATCCAAAAAAAATTTGACTCGGGATTAAAAATTTTGAATTTGCCGCAGCGCTAACAGAATCTATAAATGCCACAAATTTTTTAATTATTGATTAGGCAATCCTGTGATGGCCAATGCAGCACCGGAGTTCACTTTTAAACTACTACCCGGCAACTGTTTAATGCTTTTGCAGATAGCCGTTTTTTTAATCACAGGATAATATTTTAATCCCCCTTCAATGATCACTTCTGTTGTCGCATCAGGTAATATGCCACAACTCCAGTTACCTGTATTTTCCCAATCGGTGCTTACTGATCCGATCCATTTCGTAACCCTTCCAGCGCAAACAGACAAACTAATATTATTGCGGATAACAGCTCCCGGTAATGGGCCAAATCCATTGGCAAGATTTATACCTACGTTACTTTTTAAATGGCAATAGCTCATAACAGTTCCGGCAAAACCAGTAGTATTATTAATAGCATTGTTTGTAACAACACAAGTATTGCAGTTATCAAAAGGTTCAAGGGTGAAGCAATTGTCAATAGCTCCACAGGTTCCCAGTGGGCCGGTGTTCCATCCACACCAGTGTGTATGGTGTGCTCCAAATAAATGGCCTGACTCATGGGTTAAAACATGTACATCCCATGTATAAACGGGCACCGTTTTGTAAGCTCCATACACATTGCAATACCCAAATACGTAATTACGGGCGCACAAATCATTGTCTGTAAGAAATGCAATACCACCGTTATTAGTGGGGCCGCCGTCAATGAACAAAGCAAAATCACCTTTAAAAGTATTGCCCAATGCAGCCCATCTTGCCTTAAACCCATCAAGTGCTAAAGATGCTGTAGTCTCAGTATAAGGATCAACACAAGTCCAAACATAACAATCGCTTAGTTCTACAACTATGCCTTCATTTTGGTACATTGTTGCAACCTGGTTAAATACACCGGTTAAATAATTCTTTGTTGCGGTAATATTATCATTAAAATTATTGTGAAATAATTTGTAGCCTGCCTCCCAATAAAAATTAATTTTTCTACAGGTTGGTGGAGGCACAACTGCGGTTAATGGTAATGAAGCTTGTTCTTTATTTTTAGTTGAAGAAATGACAGCATTATCTGATGTACTACATTCAAAATTCATTGGTACTAGTAAATCTTTACTGTTGTAAAGCATATACCCGGTTTCAGTATCCGGCATTTTTGCGATGTTAAAGTTGCCTTCTTTGTTACAGAATATGCCCATTACCTGGCCATTGGCAAAAATGCTAAAAGATGCAAAGGATGTACTGTCTCCTTTTACAAAACCACGATAATGAACACCCTGATCCCCAGAATTTTTATTTTGCTTTCCTTTTATATCAATAGTTCCAAAATCAAAATTGAAACCTGTATTTATATCTTGTTGTACCAACTCTACTATCCATTTATTGCCCTGGTTGGATGGAAAAGATAGAGAAATTGCAGGAGGTTTATTTGAAAATATTTTTGCAACAGCCTTCTTATCTAAAAAAAAGGCCGTTTTTTTGGATAGAAAATCCTTGTAATTCTTTGCTTCAAAACCTGGGTTCTCTCTAAACAATTCAGCCTTGTAAAATACTTTTATGCTTTGGTGTTTCTGCATCACCAAATCATATAGTAAAGATTTTTTAGTTTGCTGGGCCTGGGTTTTTATAGAGAGAAAAAAAAATCCCAAAAATAACAGGGAACATCTTTTCATGTTTAGTAATTATTACTCAATTTAATTTTTTTAATGATAGAAAAATAATTAAAGAAGTAGTTTCAATTTTATTCTGAAGCTACTTGTTAAGCTTTACTAAATTTTTAATTTTATATGCGCAAAATCTTTCACACTAAGTTCTGATATATACAGCAGCTTTATCTAAAACTATACACCTAAAGTATCTGCTAATTTTTCTGCAACCAATTGTGACGAAGCAGGATTTTGGCCAGTTATAAGCAAGCCATCCTTCACTGCATAAGCTTGCCAATTGGCAACTTTACTATAATCAGCACCATTTGCTTTCAGCATATCTTCCACTAAAAAAGGAACTACCTTGGTTAATTGTACTGCCTCCTCCTCTTCGTTGGTAAATCCTGTTACTCTTTTTCCTTTTACCAAGGGTTCTCCCACTGTATTTTTTGTATACCTGAAAATTGCCGGAGCATGGCACACTGCTGCTACCGGCTTATTATTTCCATAAAAAGATTCTATCAGGTGAATGGAATCTTTATCTATTGAAAGATCCCACAACGGACCATGACCGCCGGGGTAAAATATGGCATCATACTCTTCTTCCATCACATTAGCAAGCACAATACTATGTGCTAATTTTTCCTGTGTTGCTATATCTTTTTTGAAGCGTTCTGTTGCCGCCGTACTAGATTCAGGCGTATCACTTTTAGGGTCTATTGGTGGTTGGCCGCCTTTGGGAGAGGCTATTGTAATGTTGATTCCCTTATCTAATAAGACATAATAAGGGGCTGCAAATTCTTCAATCCAAAAACCTGTTTTGTGGCCAGTGTTACCTAATTCATCATGACTTGTTAGAACAAATAATACTTTTTTCATTTTTTATATTTACAACTTTATTAAATTAATTTTTGTTGATTGACATGTGCACATAAGCACCCGGTTAGTAGAAAAAGTTACCCAAAAAATGCTGGTATTTAGTATAAAATTTACTCATTTAAATAAGCCAACGTTATTTTGCCAGGTACCTAACAGTTGGTAGCCATTCTTATCAATCCGGCTATTTTTTATTGCACCGTTTCATATATATCAGTACCACTATTAAGCCAAACTTAGCAGTTAGTTAATGTTGGTGAAAGTGCTTTGTAGTAAAAGAGAAAGGGATGAAAGAAATTCAATATCCAAAAAAAATTTCTGTAGCTCCGTATCCATAGCTTGGATGGTATTGGTTTACAAAAGATTTTACTTCTTTTTTTGTTTTTAAAATTTCATGTATCTCATCTTTCAATTTGCCTGTACCAACTCCGTGGATTATAATTAAAGATGGCTGGTAATGAGATACAGCCAGGTCGTAAAATTTTTCTAACGCCTTTAATTGAATGGTTAGTATTTCGAAATTGCTCAGGTGCTTCCAGCTATCAGTTAATTTTTCAATGTGCAGATCAACTACTGTACGTGCAGGTGCAAGATTTTCTCTTACCCTTGAAGCATCGTACATCCTAAAACCGGCATTGCCCAGTTTACTAAGGTCAACTTTTTCCTCGTCTATTTTATCAGGATAAACATCAAACAAAGGATAAGAAAATGTAGGTTCGTTTTTTAATTTTATTTCTTCAATTTTTTTGAATAGTTGCTTTGCTTTTAATTTTAAGGAGGTCTCAAAATAAGGTGCTTTCTTTTTATCAGGATTGGTTAAAGAAAACTCTACATCAAAACGGGGGTTATCACTCAGGTCTTCAAAATTTACATCATGTAAATAAAACTGATGCTGGGGTTCAATGGTATTTTTTAACTGAAAATTACTTTCGCCGTTAAAAAATAAATTATAATTAAAACTGTACGCTGCTGAGGTTTGGTTGATAAGATAAATTTTTAGTTTTTCTACCACATCGTCATCAAAAACATCTTTATCAAAAACCGGCACAAATGAAATGAACATGCCGTCATCTGCTTTAGCTTTTGCAACACCCTTTTCCGGCTTTAAATTATCAACATAGATTTTCTTTTTTTCAACTACCTTTTTTTGAGAGAACATATTGAAATAAGGAAAGTCAATCTGGTCCGTATAAGCCGGAAACCGAACTCCTTTTATTTCAATCATCACCATCTTTTCATTCATAATCTCCACTACTTTTCCTTCTTCATTGGTAAGCAACACAATGATCTTATCTCCCGGTTCGTATTTCATAGCCCCTTTGCTGTTTTCAATTGTAATTAATGGTGCAAAGTTAGGATAGTTTGCGGGGTATAAAATGGTAAAAATTGAAATGAAAAGCTGACCAGGAAATATCTTTCTTTTAAAGATCAATTAATTAGTAAAGGCTACGAGGATGTATTGTACAAGTAAGTTATCCACTAAGGCAGACAGGTAAAACAATGAAGACATGAATATAAATGCTTCTATAAAATTAGGAGGCCAGTTTACTTTTTTTATACCCATACAAAAAATAAACGATCAGCCCGATTAGTAGCCAGCCAAGAAACCAGGCCCAGTTATTTTTTGTCATACCGGTAAGGAGGTACATACAGGTGATGAGCCCCATAAGTGGTATTAAAGAATACTTTTTGATGAAAGTTACTACTGAAAGTAACAAGGCACTACACCAAAAAATGATGAGTGTGATATTGGGAGTTGCAACGTCCATAAAACTTATTTTACCACTTGTATAATCTACACTGCTGCTGAAATCGAAATTGAACATATCTGCAAAATAAGTGGCAGATAATTTACGTGCCAGCAATAAAGAGCCTATAACAATTAATGGAAAAATATATTGGCCATTGATGAAAGGAAGATGAAATTTACCAGCCTGTTTTTCCTTGCGAGGAATTAAGAGTACGCCACCGCATACCAATACAAAGGCAAACAGGGTGGCAATACTTGTGAAGTCTAACACAAATGTTTTATCGGTAAATAAAATCGGGATGCCTACCACAAGTCCGGTTACGATGGTGGCGAAAGAAGGTGTTTTAAATTTAGGATGAATCTTTTGAAAGATGGGTGGCATCAGGCCATCCCGGCTCATGCTCATCCAGATACGTGGCTGCCCCATCTGGAAAACCAGCAACACACTTGTCATAGCAATTACCGCAGCAATAGCTACAAAAAACTGCATCCAGCCAACATTGAGGTTTTGTTTTTCAAAGATAAATGCCAGCGGATCTCCTACCCCTTCAAAGTTTCTGTAGTTAACAGCACCTGTTAAAACGAGGGTAAGTAAAATATAAACAATGGTACAAATAACGAGTGATAAAATCATGCCTCTTGGCAGGTCACGCTGTGGATTTTTACTTTCTTCTGCGAGCACACTTACTGCATCAAAACCAATGTAGGCAAAGAATACACCGCTCACTGCGGCCATTACACCACCAAAGCCATTGGGCATAAAAGATTTTACGCCTTCGTCATTTGCCGGTGTCCAGTTAGGTGTAAGACCATGTGAAAACACCAGGTAACCACCTACAATAATCACCAGTGCTACAACAATCATTTTTAGGATCACCATTAAATTACTAAAGTTGCGGCTCTCTTTAATACCGCGGTACACCAGCATGGTGATTAAGATATTGATGATAAAAGCGGGCAGATCAAAAATGATTTTTAAACTGCCAACCATGGGAGCTTTATTAAATGCTTCCAGCACATCCGGGTTGGTACTGCCATTGGCCATGGCATCTTTTACTTCCATATAACTAGTGCACAAATATTGCGGAATATGAACGCCAATTTTTTCGAGGAAGGAAGTAAAATAATCGCTCCAGCTATAAGCCACATAGATATTTCCGATGGAATATTCCATGATGAGCGCCCAGCCAATGATCCACGCAAACAATTCACCAAAGGAAGCATAGGCATAGGTATAAGCACTGCCTGCAACGGGTATACGACTGGCAAACTCAGAATAACAAAAAGCAGTAAAAGCACAGGCAATGGCGGTAATTACAAATAAAATAACCACACCCGGACCACCATGAAAAACAGCCCCACCGAGGCTGCTGAAACTTCCTGCACCCAGAATGGCTGCTATGCCAAAAAATGTAAGGTCCTTCATGGAAAGCACCCGCTTTAAACCTCCTGCACCATGTGTATCATCACTGCCTTCTGCTAAAATACTTTCTATCTTCTTTGTTCTGAATAAAGACTTGGACATGTTAGTGTTGGTTTTAAGAAGTATTATTGTCCAAAATAATTAATAAAGTTGAAGTATCCGTTTTTTTGTTTTGGATTTTTAGTTTTTAGTAAGCAGATTATCTTATATCTCTTTAGCTTCTAAAAAAGATTAACCATTTTAAAAAGAAACTACTAAAGATCAATAATATTAAAACATGGGTGGCTTTAAAAAGGTATGATAAAATTTATTTTTGACAGGAAATAGCTGTAGGATAAGAGTATCAAAATAATGTAATCACTCAATTTTCCCTTTGTATTAAATAATCCGCCAACTCCTTCAGCGGCTTTTTCCTTGCGGATGTAACCGCAGTATCTTCCAGGTGTTGCAAAGCCGTTTGCAGGTATTTATCTTTTAAAGCTTTTGCCCAGTCATCCACCTTGCATTCTTTAAACAACTGCGTTACTTTTTCTACTTTGTCCGGTGCATTTTCCCGCATCAGTTGTTGCAAAGCCTGCAGTTGTTCTGGAGCGGCAGTCTCCATGGTATGTATCAGTAAAAAAGTCTTTTTGTTGGATAGAATGTCTCCGCCAACCTGTTTTCCAAATTTTTCGGGGTTGCCAAAAACATCCAGGTAATCATCCTGCACCTGAAAGGCAATGCCGAGGTTTTTTCCAAACTCGTACAGGTGGTGCTGGTTGCCCTCTCCGGCTCCACCAAGGATGGCCCCCAATTGCAGACTGGCAGCCAGCAATACAGAAGTCTTTAGTGTTATCATTGCCACATATTCATCCAGGCTAACAGTAGTTCTTTTTTCAAAATCCATATCTAACTGCTGGCCTTCGCAAACAGCCGCTGCAGTTTCATTAAAAAGGTGCAATACTTTTTGCAGGTTACTGATACCTAATTTATTCAGGTATTCATATGCCCTTACAAACATTACATCTCCGGCCAGCAGGGCCGTTGATTCGCCATATTTCTGGTGCACAGTTTCCATGCCCCTGCGAATGGGCGCTTTGTCCATAATGTCATCGTGTATTAAACTAAAATTATGAAAAAGCTCAATGGCAGTGGCAGCATGGTAAGCATCCGGAATAATATCGCCAAACAATTCATTGCCCATCAACACACAAACCGGGCGTACTCTTTTGCCACCCAATTGCAAAATATATTGTGCAGGATCGTACAGCGTTTCGGTATGTGTTGGGAAATGCCTTGTATTAAATTTTTCTTCAAATATTTTGGACAATTCTATAAAAGAGTGCATTGGCAAACTGGCGTAATTTAAAATTGCTGAGCCGTTAAAAAGGGTCAGCAATTGGTGTTGAATAATTATTTTTTTCTTTTAGTATTTCCTTTTGCTTTGGTGCTATCCAAGGCAGGTTTACCATCTTCCTGCACCCAATGATAATCCAGCTGGCGCTTTTCTAAATTTGCAGCCACTACTTTTATCTTCACCGCATCTCCCATCCTGAATTTTTTACCGGTGCGCAACCCCACCAATGCATAGTCTGCTTCATCTAATTTAAATTCATCAAATTCATTAAGGTCTCTTACTGTAACCATGCCTTCGCATTTATGCAAAACAGTTTCTACAAAAAAACCAAAACTGGCCACACCACTGATGATACCATCAAATTCTTCACCCAGGTATTGCTGCATAAACTCAACCTGTTTGTATTTGTTGCCCGCTCTTTCTGCCTCCATTGCCTTGCGTTCTTTATCACTGCAATGCTTGCATTTTTCATCCATCTTTTTATCAGGCTTTAGGTTTTTATCCAAACATTCCTGTAAAATACGGTGTACCATCACATCGGGGTAACGGCGTATGGGAGAGGTAAAATGACAATAATGTTCAAAGCCCAAGCCATAATGGCCAACATTTTTTGATGTATAAATTGCCTTCGCCATGGTGCGGATGCCTAATTGCTCTAACACATGCTGTTCTGGTTTACCGTTCACATCTTTCAATAAATTATTAAAAGATTTTGCAACCGCTGCATCATCATGTATGTCGAAGGTATAACCGAATTTTTTTGCAAAAGCTGCAAATGGTTTTAGTTTTTCATCACTTGGCGTATCATGTATCCGGTATGGAAAAGGAACCGGCTCCTGGTTAATTTTTATCCTTGACACATACTCGGCAATGGTTCTGTTGGCAAGCAACATAAATTCTTCCACCAGCTTGTGTGCATCCTTACTTTCTTTAATTACAATACCAACCGGCTTTCCATTTTCATCCAGCTGAAAGCGCACTTCCTGCGAGGAGAAATTAATAGCCCCCTGGTCAAATCTTTCCTGCCTGAAAATTTGCGCAAGGTTGTTTAATAACAACACGGCTTTGTAATGAATACCGTCTTTTGTTTCAATAATGGTTTGCACATCTTCATAAGTAAACCGGTGGTCACTGTGTATGATCGTTCTGCCAATCCATTTGTGTTTAATCTCTCCTCTGTTAGTAATCTGAAAAATAGCGGAGAAGGTATATTTATCTTCATGCGGCCTTAGCGAACACAATTCGTTACTGATTTTTTCGGGCAACATTGGGTTCACCCTGTCTGGCAAATACACACTGGTAGCTCTTTCGTAGGCACTCTTATCTAAAATGCTATCTGGTTTTACAAAATGACTAACATCTGCAATGTGTACTCCAATTTCATAATTTCCATTGTCTAAATTTCTGATAGAAATTGCATCATCAAAATCCTTGGCATCAACCGGGTCAATCGTAAAAGTTAAAATATCCCTGTAGTCTTTTCGCTTCTTTAATTCTTCCCTGGTAATTGTTTCAGACAATTTATTGGCTTCGTCCAACACCGCTTTTTCAAATGTAAGCGGAAAGCCAGCCTCAATTAAAATCTCTTTCATCGCCATATCATTTACATCCTCCGATTTTAAAATCGTCACTATCTCCCCTTCTGGCTTTTTATCTGCCTTATCCCATTTTATTAATTTGGCCACCACCCTTTCGCCATCAGTTGCACCATTTAATTTTTCTGTGGGGATATAAAAATCAGGCATCTGTTTTTCGCTGGCCGCTTTAAAAAAAGCAATATTTTTATTGATGGACAAGTTGCCAATAAAAGTAGTCTGGTTGCGAACTGCCACATCTGTTACTTTACCCTCTGTACGTCGTCCACGACCGCTGTCGTTACTAATCTGCACTTTAACAGTGTCACCATGAAAGGCTCTTCCAAAGTCGTTTGGTCTAACCACAATATCTTTTTCCATACCCTCTACAATTACGTAGCCCATTCCACTTCTCGATATATCCAGCTTACCTTTTACTGTGGTTGCCTGTGATGATTTTTTTGCTGTTGTTTTTTCTTTACTCATATTTATTTTGTTGTCCCTTTCCTAATAACAGATCGGGAAAAATTGTTTTAATAGCGGTTCCGGCATATACGCTTTGGTTATCACAGTTGTAGCTTATCCGCCCAAAGCGGGATCACTCTTTTACATATTATTGCTGAGAAGATCTTTTATCGCAGGGTATTTGACAATTTCTAAAAAAACTGTTTTTTAATATTACCATCAACATAACTATACTAAACTTAATATTATTACCGTAAAGGTAGGCAAACTATTGCTATAGCTAAACCTTACCCAACTGCTGTTAGCTAAATATCGAAATATATACCTCAAAACTTTACCTAACTTTATTTAAACTTTTTAACATGGATAATTACGATACTGTAACAGAAGCCTTAACTGCCTTAAAAGCCAAAGGATATACAATGGATTTCAATATTGCCTTTGACAAGATTATTTGCAGGGAAAATAACTTTTGTTTAAACCCACACGAATTTGAAATAACAGAAGTGCATCGTTTTGAAGGAGCCACCGACCCGAGTGATGAAGATGTGGTGTATGCGGTTGAATCAAAGGATGGAACTATGAAAGGAGTTATTACAAGTGCTTATGGAATGTATGCAGACAGCATTAGTACCGATATGATTAAAAAACTGGCTATGAAATAATGATGCCCCGGCCTAAATGGGGCATGTAAAAACTTTTCGCCGACAGGCTTATAGAATTTTACCTGGAAGAAAGTTAAATATGGAATTGAATGTTGCCATCAATGAATTTACAGGAAGAAATATTAAAAGAGCATTCCAAAGCGCAGTGTTTGAAAATTGTGCAATGGGTTGGTAATTCCCAGCTACATTTTGATGAATTGTTTTACTTGTTTTTAACGGGCGACTATCGTGTAACACAAAGAGCTGCGTGGCCGCTAAGTTATTGTGTAGAAGCAAACCCCTCCATTATGAAAAAAAATTTCTCAAAACTCATCAACAATTTACAACAACCAAATTTACACAACGCCATCAAACGCAATACAGTCAGGCTATTGCAGTATGTTGACATTCC
>JANXSR010000175.1 GCA_025352625.1 Ferruginibacter sp. | reverse complement strand
CTTTTTTTCTTCAAAATAATCGAAGGCTTCTTTTAAATTAATGGCAAATCTTTGAAGCGATTGATTTTCCTTAGTTGCCTGTGCAAGGTACTCCAATGATTTTTTTACACTATATTTTACAGGAAAAACATGCACGGGTATAAAATTCTGTCCGTTTTCTTTAACATAGGTTGTTAGTACATACAACTCTTCAATGGGTGCATCACTTATTGCAATACAACCTGTAGAAACACAGTTACCATGTATGTAAATCCCTTTGCCAGGATGAAGTGAATCACTTAAAATTTTATCGGATGCGTTAGGATAATTTAATCCAAGGGCTAAATGGTAATTGCTGTTGGGATTAAATTCATTGATGTAGTAAAAGCCTTCGGGTACCTGATAATCTCCTTCAAAACGTTTTGGGCCCATAGAACCGCTTTGCATACACACCTTATAACTCTTAAATAATTTGAAAGTTTCTTTATCATCCCCTTTTACCCAAACTTCTAATTGACGGTCGTATTTAAAAGTACGGATATACAATTCGTTGGGAGGCCATTGTAATTTTTTTGTTTCGAATTGTCTTTTTAAACTGTCTTCTACTTTACTAAAAACGTCAAATATTTTACCGGTACTCTTTTGAATATTTATAAAACTGGCCTGGGCAAATACCTTATTACCTGCTGCAATTGCAAACAGAAAAGCAAAATTAATTTTTAGGAAGCTGCCTCTCATGTTAATAAATAATTATAATCGATAAGGTACGACAGTAAAAGTATGATTTTTTTTGAAGTTATAGAGGTTAAAAAGCCAAGAATATATGCCACTAAAAATCTATATCAATTATATACCTTCAAAAAATACTGACAAATAATTTTTAAGTGTTATTTGTATTAACCAAATATGAGGATTTTATATTTTTTTATTGAAAATAGTTATACAGGTCTGTTAAAAAGTGTACCGAATTATAATATGAAAAATAAAGGGCTACTTATTTTTTAATATTTTTTCAACGATGTAAGCACCCAATTTATTTCCCTGGGCTGCCCCCGCATCAACACCTGTGCGATAATGAATGCCCCCATAAACACGACTAATAGAAGCCTCTGCTGCAGCTTGTTGAAATGAATTAAAGTGTCGTTGCATACCAATATATCTTAGGTCGCTTGTATCCTGAAAAGAAAAATTATCACCATACATATTAGCCAATACGGTAGAAGCTGATGCTGTAATGGTGCTATGCCCGCTGGAATATTCTGGAAATGGTGGTGTTTGTAAAAATGAAGCCCAACCTTTGTCCATCCACTCATTAATAACTGTTACAGGTCTTATTACATTGCTCCTGTATTTCTCGTCCCAACAGGAAATAAAGCCATCGTACAAAGCAACGGCAGTCATTGCATACCCTTTAGCAATTTGCAGTGGCTCTGCTTTTGTTTGTCTTGCTGCAATTGCTGCAATTCCCATCCAATGACCTCCCGGAGTTATTTTTTTATTGCCAAACATCAGGTGACCTGAATGCTCAATTACAAATGGATTGTCATCCCAGTAGCGTGCGATTGTTTTTTGCTCTTCCGTTAAATTTTTGCCGATGTTGTAAACCTCAAGCGTATTTTTATAAAAAATACTGTTAGTATCGCTGCTAAACGCTGGTGGCCTTGGTGGCATAAATTGAGAAGCCGAATCCATCACCATTGGTTTCATTGTATTCCAGCACCATTCAACTCCATCCAAATAATCCGGAGGTGTTGGTCGCCATTTACCAGGCTCTTCGCTACCAAGATGTTTTGGTTTACCCCTTGATTGTAAATAGCCATCTGTTTTAGCTCTTGCCAGGATAACTTTTCCAATTGTATCACCCAATGCAACTGAACGTTCATAAGTTGAATCATCCAGGTTTTCTTTAAAACTGTTATATACTGATTCTTCATGATTGTTCAACGAATCAACCGAAAATACTTTTACATTTCTTACCACAGTAAAAAATGCTTTTGTAGCCGCCAGGGTATAGTTATAGTTTTTGCCTTTTTCCGGTTGGGGCATTTTTCCAAAACCTTTCAACTTTTCTGTTATAGAAGGAGTACCCTCTTTACTATATTTTATGGCTTCGTAGGATGCTAAGGAGGAGTACACATAAATTCTACTCGCTACCGGGGGCGTAAATACATCGTAGATGATAATCTGCGTAAGCAGATCCTGGTTTTGATGCAGTATTTCAGCATCTGAAAGTTTAGTTAATTTCTTTTGCTGGCAACCGATAATCAAAAGAGAGAAGAAAGCAAAGGAGCATATCCCCTTTAATAAATTTTTCATGTGGAGCTTTTATTTAGGACAAAAAATTAAATACTGTAAAGTGTTATTTTTTAATACTATTTTTTAATACAATGAACAAAGGCCCATCTTTCCAACTGGAAGCTGATTTTATTGAGGATGGTGCAATAGAAAAATTTCCCAAAACCAGGTCTGTTTTTCCATCACCATTCAAATCTCCTGCATCCATAGTCAGCCATCTTCCAACAGAAGTACCCGGTATACTATAAGGTTGAAAGTTCAAGTTGCCTTTATTTGCAAGGTAAATAAAAGTTTCTTCTGGTTGCTTTGCATAATCTGCAAAAAAAGAAATAGCTGCAATATCAAGATCACCATCCCCGTCAAAATCTCTTGCTATTGCTTTAAAACAACCGTGCATTGGAAAAAAGTAAGCCTGCTTAAAATGATTCGTACCATCATTTAGAAATATATAGACCCCATGATAAGGCTTTAATGTGACTGAATAATCTGCATTATCACCACAGGTGTAAACAATATCAGGCTTGCCATCTTTATTAAAGTCCGCCAATTCAAAATAAGAAGAACCATATATTGAAGGAAAACGTAGTACCTCTTCTTCTTCAAATTTGCCATGACCTCTATTAGTGAATAAAAAGATTCCTTCGTCACCCTGTGCAAACAGTACCCAAATATCCTGTAAGCCATCATGGTTTACATCCTGAATGTAAGCTTTTATTGCTCCGGGAACTTCTCTTATTACATGTCTTTCATATTTATTATTTCCTATATTTTCCATCCACGATAAAGCTCCATTAAGATTGCCATATTCACAGACCAGGTAATCTGTTTTATTATCTGAATTAAAATCAGCAGAACTAATCTGAACTGGCCTGGCAAGATTTTTTAATTTAAAACTTGTATCTGCTTTCATCTCTCCCTCTATACTTGTTGATAACAAAAAGCTACTACCTTCTCTTTTGTCATTGGGTTTAAATTCACCTATGTTACATGTTACAAGCGCATTGCTATTTCTTTCAATATCAACGACCGGACTTATATTTTGGAATGAATCTAAAAATTGCAGATTATTATTAAAGCGAAAAATATTTTTCGTAATCATATCAGATATGATTAATTGCCGGTAAGATAATTCAGTATCTATTTTAACAAAACATGCAGTAGGCAAAGGTTTTTTGAATGCTGACTCTTCAATTTCAAATAAGGAGCTATTGCTTTGAACTGCATATTTTCTTTGTTGTTGAGGTAATGAATCTGGTGATAGTGCCGTGTAATAATCAATAATATACTGCCATTCCTGTAAATTGAGTAATGGTTTTTCAGGATAAAAATTCTTAGGAAGATTAGGATCATATCTACTGGACGGATATGTCTTAAATCCGTAATGAAAAATACCCATCCGTGGTCCCATGCCAGGCAAAACACCCTCTTCCCAATTTTTTGAATCTAATAAGGAAGGATCGGGCAAAAGGTGGCAGGATTTACAATAGGTTGCGGCTAATACTTTACCCTTTGCAATATTAGAATCTGGAGTTGTTTCATGTGAGTGATTTTTTTTAAAATCAGTACAGGAAAACATAAAAATGAAAGTTAAACTACATAAAAAATACCTGAGTTTAACCATGTTTTGATTTGTGAAAGTCATTATCAACAATTAAAATTCCATTCGTTTCTCTTAGCAAAAGCAGCTGAACTTTCTTAACGCAAAGGTCGGGCAATTATAATAAACAAGTTTGCTTTTATTCATTTCCTCTAAAACACATTGCTGTTTTATTAGCATTAGCGGTAATTGATTTGTTGCAACCAAAAAATTATCAGGTTATATTTTTTTGTAAACCTATAACTTACATATTTCCAAAATTGAATCAATTCATTTTGGAAATAATATCAGCATAAATTTATCTTGATCTTATTCAAAAAAATTAATCACGGCGTTATGTCTATTTTTCTTGTCTTTCCATTACTTTCAGCAATGGTCAAAGATTTTATATTGTCACCCACCTTTAAAAACCTTGCAGATTGAGATAGAAAAGAAGAACCATAATAAAATTCCTGTCTTTGCTTTTTACCATTTTTAAATAAAAGCTCCACACTAACATCGTGTGGCTGCAGTGAAATAAAACGGCTCTGTTTTTTTAGTTCAAACACTTTTAATGGGCCACGGTTTTGCGCTGCTGCAAGCAGGTATTTTCCATTTACACTTCTCAATTTTACCAATGCCTTTCCATTTCCTGGAATATAAATACCGCTTTCAAGAATAGATTGTGGTATAAAATTTCCTTTCCCATCACCTTTCAATACCAGCCCATTCAGTGCATCATAACGGCCTACGGTTACTTCTGTTGAATAATCATTGGTGTTGATAACAAGGTCAAGGTTTCCATCGCCATCAAGATCCTCTGCTACCATTCCGTTTAAGGCTGAAAGCTGAGCCTGAACCGGCAAAGGAACAAGGGTAAATTTACCTTCGCCATCATTTCTCAAAAAGGAGGAACTTAAATTATTCGCTCTTAAAATTAATGCATCTTTTAATTGTTCTTTTGAAAACAATTGATCCATAGTAGCAACAGCATAGGATTTATAATTTTGAAATTTAGACCGCATACCAATCATTTGTTTAACGATATCATCCCTGTTTTGCGCAGGAAATTCTTTTTTGGTAGGATCTTCCTGGCTTGCCGGAAGGTATAAGGAAGGGAATGCGTCATAACTGCTGTTATTATCAAAGTCTTTAGCGTAAATTGATACAGGCATTTGTTCGGTAGCTTTATAAAATGAATTTTTGCCCAAGTTTCCAATAACATAATCTATATCTCCATCATTGTCAAAATCGCCGGCAACTATACTATTCCACCATCCAACCTGGTTTGCGATACCTGATTTTGCCGTTACATTTTTAAAAATACCTTTTTCATTTTTTAAAAACGTAACCGGCATCCATTCTCCTGCCAGTACCAAATCAGGCCAGCCATCATTGTCAAAATCAGTAAAAAGGGCATCGCATACAAGACCAACATTGTTTAAATCTTTTGCTACCTGGGTGGTTACATCAGTAAACTTTATTTGCCCATCTTTTGAATCATTTCTGTAGATAAAACTAGAGACAGGTTTTGGATAATTCCAGGGGTCAACTCTTCCTGCAATAAAAAGATCTAAATCTCCATCCTTGTCATAATCAATTGCTCTTACACAGGACTTACTGGTTAAGTTTTGAGGTAATGCCAGAGAATCAAGTGTGAATTTTGCTTTACCATCGTTGATATAAAATTTATCCTGGTAAGCTGCTGTATTTGATTTACTTTCAAAACCCCCGTGAGATAAATAAAGATCCAGATCCCCATCACCATCAGCATCAAACAAGGTAGTTCCCATATCCTGATACTGCATAGCCATATTTTGGATTGGCTTCGGGAATGTATCTTTTAAGAATTCTCCATTACTTTGTTGTAATAAAACTGTTGCTCCTGCCAAAGAATTACCTCCAGCAACAATATCGTCCAATCCATCTCCATTTAAATCTCCTGCAGCGAGAGAAGGGCCATATTCTGATAGTTTATGAGGTATTAATTTTTGAATATTAAAATCAACATAATCTTTTTGCGAATGGGTGTAATGTGCCCCTATTTTATTGGTTATATCTGTGAATAAATTGTTTTGTGCAAACACAGGCTGTGGCCATATGTAGGTATCTTTTGCATTTGCTTTATTTATTTTTATAGTTTGATTTGTGGGAACGTTTTTCAATACTTCCTTTTTTCCATCCGGCCATTTAATAACCATAGAATCTACAATAGCAACATCTATTAAACCAAAATGAGGATTTAATTGAACGGTAGACAAATAACCCCGATAAGGTGTTTGTTCATATGCTTGCTGCTTACCACCATAATATAATTCTATCCATGTGCCTAAACCATTTATATTTAAGGAGTCTCCAAGTAATTTTACCGATAAATAATGCTGCTTTTTTTTATCCGAATCCATCTTTGTATTCTCAAAAATTGAAGCTTCATCATTGATATTATTAATAACCATATCGAGATCGCCATCATTATCCAAATCGACATAAGCTGCGCCATTGGAAAAAGTTACCCCTGTTAATCCCCAATCTTTTGAAACATTAGAAAACGTTAAATCACCATTATTGTGAAAGGCATATTTGTGTAATTTAACCTGCGGTATTTGCGACAATGTGTAAGATTTGGGAGCTATGTTAGAAGCCTGCTGGCGAAAAGTAGTAAAATCATGATCAGTGATGTCTTTAGGAAAACCATTGGTTACAACCAGGTCACGTAAACCATCATTATCAAAATCTGCCACCAGTGGGCACCAGCTCCAGTCGGTCTCTGATATCCCTGCAAAATAACCAACATCGCTAAATACAGGATCACCGATTGAGTCATTTAAATTCACCCTGGGGCCTTGATTAACCTGTAGGGAATTTCTCACATATTGATATTGATATTTAAAATAATCACTGTTTTGATATGTTTGATAACTACTTGAACTTAACATCATTTTTTTTCGGTAATTATCTTCCGGGCTCATATCAAGTTCTACTATATCAGATAACCCATCATTATTAATATCAATTACATCTTGCCCCATTCCGTTTGCAGATGTATGTTTAAAATAAGACTCCGCTTTGTCGGTAAATGTACCGTCATGATTGTTGATATATAGCAGGTCATTTGAATTGAAATCATTGGTCACAAATATATCTTTCCACCCATCTTTATTTATGTCAGCAATATTTACACCATGCCCATATCCTTCAATGGTTAGGCCTGCCTGCTTAGTAACATCCGTAAAAACAGGATGCTTTTGTGCTATATTCCAATCATTTTTATACAATCTTCCTGTACTGGGAAAAGTACCATCTGTTATTTTAGGTCTGAAAATAGCAGGATTTACGCCATGTATTATTTGGTTTACAACTAGGTACATATCCAAATCCCCATCATTATCGTAATCAAAAAAACTGGCCATAGTAGAATGCGTTGTATCATCCAAACCATATGCATTCGCCATTTCTTTAAAAACAGGCAATTGATTTTTATCTAGGCCCTGATTTATATACAGAAGATTTTTTCTTTTTTCAGGGTCTTTATCCATAGATGCACAAACATACATGTCCATCCATCCATCATTATTAATATCTACTACTGCTACTCCCCTGCACCATTTACCATCACCGCTTACCTTAGCAATGTTAGTAATATCCTCAAAATTTAATTTCCCCTTGTTTAAATACAATTTATTGGAGACCATGTTTCCGGTAAAATAAATATCCTGCA
>JANXSR010000171.1 GCA_025352625.1 Ferruginibacter sp. | reverse complement strand
AAAATAGAAGGATATGTTGTTAAAGACTCCACCGGAACGCAGGGAACATTTAATTCTTCAATAAACTTTTGTGTGCCTCCTGTAGAATAGATCGTAATACCCAGTTGATGTAATTCCTTAATGATATTTTCCAGTCCATCTTTATAAAAAACAGAGATAAGTGCTGAGTTGATTTTTTTGTTCATGTGTAGTATTTAATGTGAATTGCATGTATTTTATCTGCAAGCTCACCGGTTTTATTTTTGCGCAAATTTAGCATTTTTTAACTGTGCTAAAAATGGATAAGCTGGCAGCATTACAAACAAAATACAAACATCCCGGCACGAATCTTTTAAAATAGCCTATTGGTTAATAATGAAAAGGGTACATTAACAAAAGTGCATCTAGTGACGGATTAAAAATATCTCCGCCCGTGAATTTCGGACAATTTCAGCAGGGTTTCTACCGGCAGTTATCGGATGTGCATACCCTAAACTTTTAACGGAATTAATTCTTGATCCAGTTATATGGCGGGATAAAAGATAATTTTTTACAATATCGGCCCGTTCACCTGACAGACGATCGCACACTGATTTATTACCCTCCTTTTTATAAGCATGTCCGTCGATAGAAATTGAAATGGCTGGGTTATTTAATAAGAGCATTATTACACTATCCAAAACCCTGTAGGTAATAGTATTTAGAGATGATTGCTGCACATCAAAAGGTACAATAATTGCATCTTTGTTAGGACAGCCGCCATTAATAAGTTCGCCATATTCTTCAGGGCATTTATCTTCACTGTCAGCAATTCCGTCTTCGTCTTTATCTAAAAACAATGGCGGTGGCGGTGGTATAGGATAATTCAGCATAATTTCTGCCCGGCAATTATACTTAAGTATTTCGTTGTTTGTTTTACGATTGAATGACCGGAAGTGTCCCCAGCCTTTTAAAGAAAATATCCTGGAGCTATCAACTCCTCTGCCCAATACATAATCCTTTATTACCAACGCCCTGTTGAGCGAAAGGTAATAGCAGATTGAATCGGTACCTTCATCCACATGGGCATAGCCATTAATGGTAAGTGTTACAGAATCGTTTTTTAGTAAGATATTTATTACGCTGTCGATAGCAAGTAAAGTAAAGGGCTGGTACAAAGCAGACTGCTTGTATTCAAACGGAATCACGACAGTATCTTTATTTGTTTTGGGCAGGCTATCAATAATATTACCTGCTATAACATCAAAAAAATTAAAAACAAAACAAAAGAGTAGTATGCACCGGATTAATTTCATCTGTTGAGAAGTAGGGCAGTATAGATATTTTAGTAGTTTGATAATGTATTAAAAAATAAGAATGACAAAATTTCTGCAAAATCAACTGGCAATTTATATACCAATATCATACACAAAAGCCCCTTGATTGGGTATTGAATGAAAGGTCAAATTAAGTGCTTTACATTCTTTCTGCCATTGATTAATTTTCCACATACTGTTAGATGCGTCAAAAATGTATTGTTTACAGTTAAATACTTGCGCAAGCTGAGCAATCAATATCCGTGGATTTTTAGATATAATGATCATATCAAGTTCAATCTTTTGTTCCAGTGTTTCAAATTGTAAAGGCTTATCAATCACCAATATTTTTTGGTTGCCAAACTGGTAAAAAAAGGGTTGTTGAAACAGGGCAGACATGCTATCTTTTCTATCAATTAATTGCAATGCAATCCGTGCCGGTTTTAAATGAAAATTTTGAAGTACGCCATCTTGCAACAAAATACTGTCACCTAAAAATCGATATTGGTTGCCGGAAATAAAATCAATGGCCTGGTGTTGCGGCACATTATAAACAATGATTTTTTGCTGATTTTTAATTTGCCATTTCCCATATGCATGCAACAAGACAAAGCCAGCCAAACAAATTATCGCAAGACGTAATATTTTTAGATTTTTATTCAATAACCAAACTGCAATGCCAAATACAACTGCATATAATAGCCAGGTGGTAGCAATGGTAGATGGGATATTATCCCAAACAGCAAACGACAAATGGCTTACCCAAAGAATGATTTTATTCATGCACCATACTAACCAGCCAACCAATTTACCAAGATAAACACCTGCGAAAGAAATCCATGAAAAAGCCACCAGGCCAATCTCAGCAAAAAGAATGATGCTTGATAATGGCACAGCAATGATGTTGGTGATTAAAAAAAGATTGGGAAACTGATGAAAATAATAAATGCAGATGGGGAAAGTGAGGACCTGTGCAGCCAATGAAATGGCCATCAGTTTCCATACCTCATTTATAAATTTATTTTTTATGTAAAGCCAATTGTAAATTGGCTTTTGAAAAATAATAATGCCAATAACTGCGAGGTAAGACAATTGAAAACCTACATCCCATAAGAAATAGGGGTTGTAACTTAACATAACAAATGCTGAACCCGCCAGCGAATTATAAATAGACGACTGCTTTGAAAAGATTTTTCCCCATGCAATAAATGTAAACATTACAGCAGACCGAAGGACAGATGCTGCAGCACCAGTCAATAAAGAAAATAGCCAAAGACAACTTAATATTAAAACAACCTGAACTATTTTAGATTTATTAATGAAAGGAATTTTAGCAAACAACCATACCAGCATAATATAAATTAATCCAAGGTGCATTCCCGATATGGCAATGATGTGCACAACTCCAGTATTGCTGTAGGCCTGCACAAGGTCTTTATCAAGGTCATTGGTGTAGCCAATCAGTAAAGCCTCCGCAATACCTAACTCGTCTTTATTAGCTGGTATGTTTTTTTGTAAAATGGATAAAATATATTCTCTTGAAGTAAAAATGAAATTTTTAAAGGGATTGATGTTTTTATCTTCCAGTTTTACCCAGTCTTTTTGTTTTAAAAACACATTGTGAAAAACAGATTGAAACGCTGCATACCGCTGGTAATTGAAAGCACCCGGATTACCGGAATTTTTAATGGGCTGTAAACTTTTGTTGAGCAATATTTTGTCGCCATATTTTAATGTCGGTTGTTGTGAATCTTTTGAGAAATACAATAATATTTTTCCTTTACTTCTAAACACAGAATCGTTGTGAATAACTGATTCAACATAACCATCCGCCTTATACGATTTTGATTTTTCAATCAATGGTTCATTAATTCTTACAACTAAATAATCGCTGTCATGGTAATACTGGCCAAACCAGTTGTTGCTGTGTTGTACATCTTTTTGCCATGTAATTACAAAACCAATACTAACAAACAGTAAATTTAAAATGATACCCCGCAACGATTGCAGTTTAAACCTCACGGCAAGGGGAAATAAAAAGAATAATAGGTATGCAATGGTGAAACATATTGCACCAACCACACCAACAGCAACCGAAAACTGCTGATACCACTGTATTAATATCCCAGCTACCAACGGTAATAACAGCCTTATAAAGGGTGCATTTTTCCAAAAGGGTATATCAAATGGCTTTGACATATCCTAAGATACATATAAAAATAACTTACATGAAATAAGCAACCCATGATTTGAAAAATTCATTCAAATCTGCAAAGAATTTAACCTTGTTCAACGTAAAACAAAAATGGTGATTGATCAATTTTTACAATTAATCAATCACCATTTAAACTTAAAAATACTTTTCAGCATTAATTTATTTACTTAAATGCATACTGCGTTCTTTGTACAACTGCCTGAAGTAAGGATCACGAAGATCTTTTATAAAACGGATGGCTTCACCGGTACTCTTCATTTCAGGCCCTAATTCTTTGCTTACACCCGGAAATTTATTGAAGGAGAAAACAGGTTCTTTTATGGCAAATCCCTGTAGCTTTTTATCGTAAGTAAAATCTTTCAATTTATTTACTCCCAACATTATTTTGGTAGCGATATTAAGATAAGGAATCTGGTAAGCCTTGGCTATGAACGGTGTAGTACGACTTGCTCTTGGGTTAGCTTCTATCACAAACACATTGCCGTCTTTAATGGCAAACTGAATGTTTATCAGCCCTTTTATTTTTAAGGTTCTGGCAATTTTTTCTGCATAATGTTCCATGGTGGTAACAATCAGCGGCGACAGGTTAAATTGCGGCAATACTGCATTGCTATCCCCGCTGTGAATACCTGCCGGTTCAATATGTTCCATCACACCCATTATGTGAAATTCTTCACCATCAAAAATCGCATCAATTTCTGCTTCCTGGCAACGATCCAAAAAGTGGTCAATCAAAATTTTATTGCCGGGTAAATGTTTTATCAAACTTAAAATTCCCTTTTCAAGATCTTCGTCGTTTAAAACAATCCGCATACGTTGTCCGCCAATAACATAGCTGGGGCGAATCAGTACCGGGTATCCAACTTGTTTTGCTACTTCAATGGCTTCATCTGTGTTGTAGGCCGTACCGTAGTTAGGATAAGGAATACCAAGTTCTTTTAACGTATCGCTAAATCTGCCCCTGTCTTCCGCAATATCCATACTATCGAAAGAAGTACCAATTATTTTTATGCCTCTTTCATGTAGTTGCTTTGCCAGTTTTAGAGCTGTTTGTCCGCCCAATTGTACAATTACACCTTCTGGTTTTTCATGCTCAATAATTTCCCACAGGTGCTCCCAAAATACCGGTTCAAAATATAATTTGTCTGCAATATCAAAATCGGTGGATACAGTTTCAGGATTACAATTCACCATAATGGCTTCATACCCGGCCTCCTTTACTGCCAGCAAGCCGTGTACACAACAGTAGTCAAACTCAATGCCCTGCCCAATTCTATTGGGGCCACTACCTAAAACAATAATTTTCTTTTTGGCAGATAATTTAGATTCATTGGACACGATTGCTCCTTTTTCGGGAGAGACAGCCGGAGCCTTTTCAAATGTAGAATAGAAGTAAGGTGTCTTAGCTTCAAACTCTGCACTACAGGTATCCACCATTTTAAATACCCTTGTTAACCCCATTTCCTTTCTGCGGTTATATATTATTTCTGCATCGTCTTCTTTCATAATCCGAACAATCTGCTCATCGCTGAATCCCAAAAATTTAGCTTGTGTCAATAATTCATCCGGCAATGTTTTCAAATCATATTTAGCAATCTCTTTTTCGCAATCGCATATCTTTTGTATCTGGTAGATAAACCACCTGTCAATGCCAGTGCTTTCACAAATACGCTTTACACTGGCACCCGCCATCAGTGCATCTTTAATGCGAAAAACCCTGTCCCATTTTGGTATTTTAATGTATTCTATCAGTTCATCTGCATGCATCAGGCTTTTACCATAATACCCCAGACCAACCGCTTCATTCTCCAAACTCTGACAGGCTTTTTGTATCGCTTCTGCAAAACTTCTGCCAATGGCCATTACTTCCCCCACACTTTTCATCTGAAAACCCAGCGTATCATTGGCCCCTTTAAATTTATCAAAATTCCAGCGGGGGATTTTTACAATCACATAATCCAGGGCCGGTTCAAAATAGGCTGAAGTGGATTGGGTGATCTGGTTTTTTAATTCGTCCAGGTTATAACCTACAGCCAGTTTAGCTGCAATTTTTGCAATCGGATAACCGGTAGCCTTGCTTGCCAATGCTGAGGAGCGACTTACCCTTGGGTTTATTTCTACCACTATCAGTTCTTCAGTTTGTGGATTTAAGGCAAACTGTACATTACAACCACCGGCAAAATTGCCAAGGGCCCTCATCATCCGGATGGCAGTGTTGCGCATCAACTGGTAAGCTGTATCACTCAATGTCATGGCTGGCGCTACGGTAATACTATCGCCGGTATGCACGCCCATCGGGTCAAAGTTTTCCACCGCACAAATAATCACCACATTGTCATTGTTATCTCTCAGCAACTCAAGTTCATATTCTTTCCAACCCAACACCGCTTTTTCAACCAATACTTCATGAATTGGACTTGCTGTTAAACCATTGTTCAACGCTTCATCCAAATCTTCTTTTTTAAATACAATACTACCGCCAGATCCGCCCAAGGTAAATGAAGGACGAATTACCAGTGGAAATCCCACCTCCTGCGCAAATTCCTTTCCTTCCAAAAAGGAGTTAGCAGTTCTGGCCGGGCAAACAGGTATACCCATTTCAATCATCCATTGACGGAATTTTTCCCGGTCTTCTGCCTTATCAATCGCTTTAATATCAACACCAATCAACCTTACATTGTATTTTTCCCAAACGCCCAGTTCATCTGCTTCTTTACATAAGTTTAAAGCCGTTTGCCCCCCCATGGTTGGCAACACTGCATCAATATCATTTTCCTCCAAAATCTGCTCAATGCTTTCTACTGTTAAGGGCAACAGGTATACCCTGTCCGCCATCATCGGATCGGTCATAATGGTGGCCGGATTGCTGTTGATGAGTATTACTTTAATACCCTCTTCCCGTAAACTTCTGGCCGCTTGTGTACCAGAGTAATCAAATTCGCAGGCCTGCCCAATAACGATTGGTCCCGAGCCGATAATAAGTACTGATGTAATGGAATTGTCTTTTGGCATAATATGTTGCCTTCTGTAGGCGTGCAAAAGTAAGGGACTGAACCGAAAAAATGAAATGAGAAAATTTATAAATTGTTAGAAGCGAAATTGGCCGCTACTATTTTTTAATAATAATATTCCAGCCAATATTTTCATAGCAGCATTGTTGTGTCACAATCCGTTCATCGGCAGTACTGCTATTTAGCTTTTATTAAAGTGAAAGTAAATCTGAAAAATGTGCAGCAATAGCGGTAGTACTACAGTTAATAACGTAACTGTTTAACGTCATCTGGCTATATTAAAATAATGCTTAAAGAGCCCGTTTTATGAGGGAGTAGTAGTGGTATTATTATCCTTCTTCCCAAACAAATCGCTAATTGTTTTTTCAGCATCGCCAAAATGTTCTTTGAAGGCATCGGCACCTTTTGTTTTCAATTCGTCAAAATAATCTTTGGCTTTATCGAAAGCACCTTCTGCTTCGTCTTTCATTTTGTGCGCTTTGTCTTTTAAATCAGCAGCCAGTTTTTCCTTTTCTTCTGGGGTCATGCTCATGTATTTTGCACCGGCTAAAGCTGCGGCAGCTCCTAATAAAAATGTAGCTATGTGTTTTGAATTTACACTCATGGTAAAAGTTTTGATGTTGATAATACAATTAAATTTGCCAACTTATAACAAGGTATGAATGTACAAAAACTAGTTACGGTATTCTTCTTTTCGGTTCTTTTTATTTCGGCAGCTGCACAAATTTTTCCAGTAAAAAATTATCCCCGTGGATATTTTCAATGGCCACTTGTTGCTAAAGTAGGGCTGGCCGCCAATTTTGGGGAGTTAAGACCCAATCATTACCACATGGGGCTGGACTGTAAAACAAATCAACGGGAAAATGTGACTGTGGCAGCGGCGGCGGATGGCTATGTAGCAAAAGTTAAGATTGAACCGTATGGCTTTGGGAGGTGTATTTACATCAATCATCCAAATGGCTTAACTACGTTATATGCCCATTTAAATGATTTTTATCCGGCATTGGAAAAGTACATTACTGAGCAACAATATCAATTGCAAAGCTGGAAGATTTTTCTTGATATTCCGGCCAATTTATTTTCTGTTAAAAAAGGACAATTTATAGCATATAGTGGTAACACCGGCGGCTCACAGGGGCCACACACACATTTTGAAATAAGAGATACTAAAACAGATAAGGTATTAAATCCCTTGCTTTTTGGTTTTCCTATTGCAGACAATACACCTCCGGATATTTTGCGCTTAGCCGTGTACGACAGGTGTATCAGCACTTACGAACAAACTCCGAAATTTTACACTTTAAAAAAAGTAAATGGCGGGTATACAACTACACCAGCCCTGCTCATCAACAATACTGATAAAGTGAGTTTTGCCATTACTGCCTATGACAGGTATTCGGGTTCTACCAATAAAAACGGTATTTACCAGGCTGTTTTATCAGATGACGAAAGTCCGGTAGTGGGCTTTCAGATGGATAGCATCAGCTATGACGAAACAAGGTATTTAAATGCACACATTGATTACAAACTTCGCAGTACAGGCGGACCTTTTGTGCAACACCTGAGCCAGTTACCGGGTTATACCAACGGTATTTATAAAGAGGCTTCAGGAGATGGTGTAATTAACATAGAAAATGAGAGCATCCACCAGATAAAAATTGAAGTAAAAGATGCTAATGGTAACACATCTATTTTGAAGTTTAGCATAAAAAGAGGAGCTGAACAAAGAAAGCAGCCTGAAGCCAACAATGCGGCCATTTTTCAACAAAGAGAATTTCTCCCAGGCTTTATCAATGTTTTTGAAAATGATAAAGTGAGTTTTTATTTGCCTGAAATAAGTCTGTATGATTCTGTAAGGTTCAGATACAATGAAATAATTCCTGCCAAAGGGTTGCCCATTTACCAGTTGCATAACACAAGTGTGCCGTTGCAAGTCATGTTTCCCATTAAAATAAAAAACGTATCTGCCACGTATCCTGATAAAATGGTGATGCACCGCTTTGCAAATAATAAAAATGACTATGCAAAAGCAGCAAATGAAAATGGCTGGTACAAAGCAAGTTTTAGAGAATTTGGTAATTTTCAATTGCTTGAGGATACCGAACCTCCAACCATTAAACCAATTGGTTTTAGAGAAGGTATGCATATGGGTAAACTAAATCGACTTGTCTTTGTTATTCTTGACAATACCGAAGAATTAGTAAATTTTACAGCATTACTTGATGGCAAATGGCTTAGGTTTAGTAATGATAAAGGCAAAACATTTATTTACAAATTTGATGACCATTGCAGTTCTGGAGCACATGAATTAAAAATAAGTGTGGGTGATTGTGTAGGAAATGTAACAGAAAGAACCTATCATTTTACCCGGTAAAAAAATATAATTTTTTAAGAAGTGATTACTTAATAATAGATAAAATATAAAAAATGGCCATCCCTATTGAAGGAAAAAAAGCACCCTCATTTACAGGAACAGATCAAAATGGAAAAAAAATTTCGCTTGGGTCTTTTAAGGGGCAAAAAGTAGTACTTTATTTTTATCCTGAAGATGGAACACCAACCTGCACTATACAGGCCTGTAACTTAAGAGATAATTTCAGTACTTTAAAAAATGAAGGCATCGTTGTGTTGGGTATCAGTCCGGATGAAGTAGCCAAACACAAAAAGTTTGAAACAAAGTTTGGCCTGCCTTTTACGTTGCTGGCTGATCCAACACATACGATTATTGAAAAGTATGGGGTATGGGGAGAAAAACAACTGTACGGTAGAAAATATATGGGGCTTTTGCGTACTACTTTTTTAATTGATGAAAAGGGGATCATCTTTAAAATATTTTTAAAGCCAAAGAGCAAACAACACACAGAAGAAATTTTAAATGCCTGGAAAGAAATTGGCTGATAACAGCTTCTCGATAAAAGAAAACTCCTGGCTGGCTGGTATAGCTGCAAAAAAATTACAAGCTGCCTCAGTTGCAATGGTATTAGGTAACACCATTCACCTGTACAATACCAGCAAAGAAGAATTTTTAAAAAATGAAAAATGGGTAAAGCACGAGCTGTGTCATATACGGCAATTTAGGCAACATGGTTATATTGGTTTTATTGTAAAATACCTATGGGAGAGCATTCGGAAAGGATATTACAATAATAAGTTTGAAGTGGAAGCAAGGGCAGCGGAGCAATTATAAAATCCAAACTACTTCTCCAAAATCAAACTGCCGCTCGGTTATATCCATTGTTATTAACTGTCCCTGGTCTGTAACACCCACTATATTAGTGTCAAAAACCATTGTATCCTTTTTTAATCGTACCTTTTTTTGTAAGCAAAATAAATGCTCGTTGTACTCTTTCAACATTACACTAAATACTTTCTTCTCCAGCTGGTTAATCCTTTTTAAAACCAACAGATGTAGTTCCTTTGCCAATACTGTTAATTCAAAAGTTTTTCCTGTTATTTGTTTAAGTGACACAGGGTTAATTAAGGCATCATCAAAATAAGTTTGGTTTACATTAATGCCAATACCCACAATAGAAAATTTCCAATCCTTACCATGGAAAATATTTTCTATCAATACACCTCCTGCCTTTCTGTCACGCCAAAAAATATCATTGGGCCATTTAATAGTTGTTTCATCTCCTGCATATTTATTAAAAAAATCAAAACAACCCAATGCCACTGCTGCTGAAAGTTGAAATTGTTGAGTTGCGTTTAGGGTTGTAAGCTCCAATACAATGCTCAATGCTATATTTACTCCAATGGAAGTTTGCCATTCTTTCCCCCTT
>JANXSR010000170.1 GCA_025352625.1 Ferruginibacter sp. | reverse complement strand
TTTTATATAATAGCAGACTGATTCATTCAAAAAAGTGACAATCAGAAAAAGCAGCAATAGTTTATAACTAAATTGGCTTGATTTTTTTGTAAAAACCAAGCCAGTTATAAACACAATTAAAATCAATCCTATGTATAGTATATCTAAAAGCACGTTGGGTATAAAAGGGTGTTATGTTGATTAATTATTTATATAGCAAACTTATTGATAGTGCTTATAACATTTTAGGTGGCGGTGGGCTATGTTGCCCGTCGTTGCCAGCTGTTAAATTTGCCCCAGCTTCCTGTTCAGTGCCGGGTTTTGCTAAAAGATCAAAAGAAATTATCTCCTGCGGGTTCGTTCTAAAAGGATGTTTAACAACATTCCCATTTTCGTCGGTACCACTGGTAGGCAATATTACCAACGTAATTTTATTTTCTTCTTCAGCGTACTTTGGTGAAAAATCAGATTTTAATGTTTCATAAGCACCAAAATAAAACCTTAGTCCATTGGGTTCTACGCCTTGTACCGGCTTGTTTAAAAGATCCAGGAGGAGTTCTTTTGGAAACCAGACTCCGTTTGAATCATCGGCTGCAAGTACCTTACCTACCTTATTATCTGCATAATTATTAATGAGCTTTCTTGCATGCTCAGTAGAAATTCTTGACATGGTATATTTTTTAAATTGAAAAATTAAAATTGTTAACAAATATCCCTTCTATAAACTTAAATGCCCTCATTTTCTCTTCATTTTTTTGCGGTGTTTTCACCCTTTTATTTACCGTTAAAACACCCTTTTTATAATTAGGTTAATGGTGCATTTTTGTATCTGATTATTGCAACCCCGTTAAGCATAGTGAAAAGATAAGTGGTTCAAGATAGCAATAAAAAGAAAGTTCTTATAAGATAAGTTATGGTTGCACACCGGGCAGCAACGTTTTATACCGGGTTTTTGCAACATCCTTATTAAACATATTAACCAAAGTGGTATTCGAAATAGTTGCAGGTAGTTTTTACTGCAATTAGCGGCATGCCCCCGGAGCGTCTCTGCCACCAATAAGCGGGTAGCAGAGCGCACGGGATGCCAACCTTTACAAGTTGGCATCCCTTATTTTAAAAAAGCAATATAGTCTGTGTAAACCGGCTATGCAAAATATAAATAAGCAAATTTCCCTGTGACAACAGTTCATCTACTTACCCTTTTATAAATTACTGTATCCCTAAAAGAGTGGCCACCGGCAGTTGGTCACTCTTTATTTAAAATTACCAGAGAGCGTATTGGCGAAGCTATATTTTACAATACTACCAATTCGCTTTTTATAGCAAACAACACCAAACCAACCCGGCTTTTTACATTAAATTTTTCAAACAGGGCATTGCGGTATCCATCTACTGTTTTAGGACTAACAAACATTTTGCCAGCAATTTCATTGTAGGTAAGTTCGCTGCAAGCAAGCCGTAAAAAATCCTTTTCCCGGTCGTTCATCAGCCGCAGGGCATCTGTTTTTACTTTATCGGGATTGTTATTACTGTTAAGCGCATGCACTAATTTACCAGTAATAAAATCAGTGTAATAAAACCCTTTATTCATAATAGCGTTTAACGCTTCACCCAGCACCTGCGGTTCTACATCTTTGCTTAAATAACCTTTAACGCCCAGCTTAAGCATGCGCACAATGCTCTCTTCTTTTTCAACCATACTTACTACCAGTATTTTTACAAGCGGAAAATTTTCTGTAAGCCATTGCACCGTTGCAAAGCCATCCATTTTTGGCATGTTAACATCCAGCAGTAAAATGTCCGGTTCCTTTTCTTTGGTTATTTTTTGTTGAAGATCGAAGCCATTATCTGCTTCAAAAAGAATTTCGCAATCGCTGCAAACCAACTCAATCAGGTTGATGAGTCCTCTGCGAAAAAGTGTATGATCGTCTACTAAAGCTAAGCGCATTGTTTGTTTACCTGGCATAAGGGGGTTTTAGTTATAAAGGCAATCCAATGGTTATTGTTGTGCCATTTCCTGGTAAGCTTTCAATATGTAAGTGTGCATTAATAAGGAGTGCCCGGCTTTGCAGGTTGCGAAGCCCTGCGCCTGATGCTGTAGCTTTTTCCTCCGCATTAAAACCAATTCCATCATCATTGAATGCTAATATAAATACATTTTCATTAACCTGTAGCAAAATGTTGATGTGTTTGGC
>JANXSR010000182.1 GCA_025352625.1 Ferruginibacter sp. | reverse complement strand
ATTTTTAGCCTGCAAAACAGCAGTTCTTTTTCATTTTTTTAGTCCTCATCGCCAGGATTTTTTTAGGGCCTTTTTAAATCGGTTTTTAGGGGGTCAATTTGTTTTGGCGGAAGGGGGTCAGTTTAGCCGGAATTTACACCTGAATAGTAGTTGCCAAATTTTCCAGTGTATTTATAGTTGGCACATTTTTATTCGTTTTCATTTTAGTTTGATTTAAATTTTGAAGATTTCACTTACTCAATAAATCCCTCTTTTGCCATTTCTTCATTCTTAAAAGAACTAAGCCGATGAGCAAACTCCCTTTTTACATCTTTACCAAAACTGTCCAGATAATTTTCAGTTGTCTTTACATCACTATGCCCCAAAGCTTCTTGTATATATTCTGTGCTGGCACCGGAACGCTTTAGTACAGTGGAGAATGTATGTCTTGCTACATAGGTGGTGGCTTTTTTATCAATACCCAATTTTTTCAGGATACGTTTCATCCAATCGTTAATGAAACTAACAAATAGCTGTACGAGTTCGTATTGTCGTAATGGCGTAATTCCGGCCTCCAAAACAGGGAATATAAAATTGCCTGGAGACTTGTCTTTATTACCCCATTTTTCAATAATTGCTTTCATGTCATCTGTTAAAAAAACAGTTATTGGCTTTGGCTCGCTACGCATAGCCCGTTCTGTTTTTGAACGTTCAAAAATCACATAGCTGTCATTGATGTTTTTATTTTTCAGACAAGCAATATCTTTTGCATTCATCCCATTTCCGAAATAACTGAACAACCAATAATCCCTTGCTCTTTGTTCGCTTTCCATTTCTGGTTCGCACTTATAATAGTATATCTTTTTAATGTCCTCTAAGTCAAGTGCCTTCTTTGTATTTTTCGAAGCAGGTATACAATACCTGCGCCTTCCAAAAGGATAACACTTTTCTCTTTTTATAATACCCTCTTCGATAGCCTCATTGAAAATAGAACGCAGTGGCCTGAGATACATACCAACTGTAGTTTTAGAAATACTTTGATTTTTTAACCAGCTTTCGTACTCATTAAGATATGAAACAGTAATTTCTGAAAAGCGGACATCCCCCCGAAATTTCTTTAATGATACATAGCTGCAATGATAATTTATACCAGTACAGATACGGCCTTCCCTTAAAACTTTTTTGATAAATGTCAGGTAAGAGATTGAAATAGTACCGGGCTTCTTATGCTCTTCAAGTAGTATCGGAAACTTTTTGTAAAAAGGAGAGTAGTCGAACTCATTTGTACTTTGTGAAGGCATTTCAGGCTTTAATTTTCTTTGCCGGAAAAGATTATTATTTTGTATAAAATCTTTTTCAAAATCAGCAAAACTGAAAGGTTCCAATTCATTGATTGCATTTTCGGCGGTTCTTTCAATCTCCTTTAATTTGTCCCGTATGGATTGCAGTTCATTACTTATCCTTGAGGCTGTTAGTTTATCAAACTCCTCCTTTGATAAATCAAAGATGGATTGATAATACTCGGTAAACCGTTCATAAGTTACCCTTAACTTAACAGGATATTTCATGGATTTCTTAATCCTCCTGGTATCAAGGAGGATGCACAATGTTGTTGACATAACTGATAATTTTTCATTTTCACAAAATCTTTCCCTTCAAAAATTTGCAAACAATTTGCAAACAAACCACAGTTAAACGGCTGTAAAATGCCATTAAGCTAAAAAAGCAATAATCATGCAACAAATTGAACTCTAATACTTTAGATTAAAATCAGTTAAACCAAGCAAAGCTGAATAAAGAATTTTATCCTTCTACGGATCAGAAGGTTTCAGGTTTGAATCCTGACGAGGTCACTACTTCAAAGAGATTATCCAAAAGATAATCTCTTTTTTATGTTTTGTACTTTATAGCATGCAGTATGTTAATCTCCTTCATAAAAAGCAATGTTCTTTTCAGTTAAAAACTGTTTTATAATATCTGCATGCACACACTGTCCTAAATGTATAAAAGAATAGTCGGATATCTTTTTTGTTGTATTGTCTATCAAAATTTCTTTATCAACCAAATCAAATCCAAGATGAAGATGCTTGGTAGAGAATTGCATACCATAAACAATTCCTTTTTCATTAAATAACGGCCCGCCACTTTGCCCTTTTAAGCCAGGCGTACTCAATTCAATTCCATATAATTGGTTTTCTTCGACTAAAAATCGGGTAACCATACCTTCTATTGGAAACCTTGGCGAACTTTGATTTCCTTCAGTTGTCCATTCAATATCGTCTGTAATTTCGTTATACCTAAAATTTGTAAACTCAGGAAAGGGGAAACCCAGCCTACATAGAAACTTGCCTTGCTTTATGTTGGATGTGTCTTTTAAAAATGTGGCATATCCTTTATAGTGAAGGGTTTTATAATCATTAAATTTTAAGATGGCCAAATCGTATTTTGGATGTACATGCCAGGTAAATCCTGACATTGCATCAACACAATCAACAAACGTATTTTTTATTTGTACTATCGTTTCGGCACTATATTTATATTTCAGTTCAAGCCCTTTCAAATTCATTTTAAATTTTCCATCTTTAGCGATACTCTCTCTCTCTCTTTCAAACTCAGCATAAGTTTGATTTATTTTTTCGGATGAGGCAAGCAGATCAATTACATGTTTACAGGTAACGGCATAGCCTTCGTTATTTACAAAAAAAAGAGTGGAAGAACCGGGTATTATTTTTTTACCTGAATAAGTCCTTAAAATGGTATTCACCGGTCTGGTATAAGTACCAACTGTTTCTATTGAATTTTCAAACATAGTTAGGGTTGTTTAATAAGCTTTACAACCAAGATACCTATAGTAGTTTGAGAATTATATTTTTTTTGCCTGTGCATGTGGCTTTTTTAAGAAAAAATGTGTTAAAACTAATTTATTATTCCTTTATAAACCGTTTTGTTTCAGTTTTGTTTTTTGT
>JANXSR010000172.1 GCA_025352625.1 Ferruginibacter sp. | reverse complement strand
TTTCAACACCTTCTTCCAAAACTGACCAATTTAACGTGTAATTATCCAAATTTCGGAATGAGTAGGTATTTTTCACTTCTACCTGATTCAGCCCTACATTTTCTAATTTGATATATTGATACACTTTTTTCACTTCCAAAGCGTGCGGATGTAGCTGGCGTTCGGGCCCTACGAGTCCGTTACACAAAAAGTTTTTATCGGAATTAATGTCTTTTGCACCCCAATCGCCCCCGTATCCATAAATTTTCTTACCCGCTTTTTCAATAATTACGCCTTGGTCAACCCAATCCCAAATAAAACCGCCCTGCATTTTTTTATTGCTCATAATAACATCCCAGTACTCTTGAAAATTACCATTGCTGTTGCCCATGGCATGTGAATATTCGCACATAATAAAAGGACGTTTTTTGTCAGATGCGGCATACGCTTTCATGTAATTCATTCCGGGATACATCGGGCAAACAATATCTGTATTTTCTTCTTCGCCTGCCGATTCAAATTGCACATAGCGGCTGCTATCTCTTTGCTTTATCCATTTGTAGGCATCTTTAAAAACCGGGCCATTGGCATTCTCATTTCCCAATGACCATAAAATTACTGAAGGATGATTTTTATCCCGCTCTACTAAATTATAAATGCGGTTAAGAAAGGAAGGTGCCCAAACGGGTAAATGCGCCGGATGTTTGGCAACATCAATCCAACCCTGTAATGCCGCACCCATTCCATGTGTTTCAATATTGGCTTCATCAACAAGGTACAATCCATATTCATCACATAATTTATACCACAGCGGATCATTGGGATAGTGACTTGTACGAACCGCATTAATATTGTTTTGCTTCATCAGTTGAATATCTTTCACCATTAATTCTCTGCTTGGTACATGGCCTTCAATTTCATCATGCTCGTGGCGATTAACCCCATGTACATAAGTTGCTACTCCGTTAATAAGCAGTTGTGCATTTTTGATCTCTACTTTTCGGAAACCAATTTTAGCGCCTGTTACGCCCAATACATTTCCTGCAGCATCTTTACTGGTTATTATACAATCATAAAGAGTAGGAAACTCTGCACTCCATTTCAATGGATTTTTTACAGTGCCACTAAAAGAAATCGTTTGAATTGAATCGGCACCTATAGTAAATTTTTGTTGCCTGCTAAAAACAGCTTTTCCATTTTTATCCTGCACTTCTACCAATACTGTACCCGCTTTAATGGTATTACCTGTAAATTGCCTCAGGTCAATTGCTGCGCTAAATAAGCCATTGGTATAGCTTGCATCAAGGTCGCCTTTAAGAAAGAAATCCCACACGGATAAGGTAGGCAACGCATACAAAAACACATCTCTTTCAATACCGCTAACACGCCAAAAATCCTGGTCTTCCAAATAACTGCCGTCGTGCCAGCGAAATACCTGCACAGCCAACACATTATTTCCTTTTACCAGATAAGGGCTAATATTAAACTCGGCCGGAGATTTAGAGTTTTTAGACATTCCCACTTTCTGTCCGTTTACATACACAAACGCACAACCGGTAATAGACCCAAAATGAAGCAGGATATCTTTTCCATCCCATGCTTCAGGTACAGTAAATTGTTTGCGATATGTACCTACCGGGTTATTATCTCCAATAAAAGGCGGGTTTTTTGGGAAAGGATAAATGATGTTTGTATAAATCGGAATGCCAAATCCTTTCCATTCCCAGTTGGAAGGAACAGGTATATCGTTCCATTTTGAATCATCAAGGTTGGTCTCGAAAAAATTCATCGGCCTGTTGGCATACTGAGCAGTGTAAGTAAATTTCCATGTGCCGTTGAGTGTTTTAAAAAATGGAGAACGGCTGTAATCATCACTTTTAACATCTGCAGCATTGGTAAAAATCATACCGGTAGCATGAGGTTTTTCTTTATTTTGTTGAACCAGCGCAGGGTTTTCCCAATCATTTAATTGCTGTGCATAACAAATATTAAATAGTAAAATAACAAGTAGCAAAATTGACTTCATCTTAAAATATGTTGGTTTAATCGTTAAAAGTAAATTTAACAATTATAAGATGAAAACAGCTATAAAAATTTATTGAAGAAAATTGTTTATACAGCAACGTTTTTGGAGATGGCGGTATTAAAAAATTTATTTATTTTTTTAAACGTAGGGGTAAACAATATCAGTTGTGAAAATTATTCCTTTGCTCTGTTGTTTAATGCCAACAGTATTCCAAAAACAAAAACTGATTAATTATGATCAGGGCATTCTAATTTATATGCGCCTCTTTTAGTACAGTAAATTTAAACCCATAAAAAATAAGGCTATTAAGGGGGCTATTTTACCCAATAATCAACAACAAAAACTTTTTCCATATGTGGCTTTAATATTTTTTGAAATTCAATATGGGCTGGATTAAGCTGGTAATTGGCCAAATCTTTTTCTGCTGAAAATGTCAACACAAAACAATGGGTAAAGCCTTCATTAAATTTTTCAGGGCTATTATTAATGCCCCATTCAAAGCTTTTTATTTGAGGAACTTTACCATAAAGGTTGGCGAAGGCTTCTGCTACTTTTTTCACATCTTCGGGAGATGAACTGTCTTTGAATTTAAATAGTACCACATGCCGAAGCAAGGATTTATTATCGTTGTTTTGTTGGGCATTGGTAGTAATACCTACTGTAAAAAAGGCAAGAAATAAAAATAAAATTCTCATGTTTGATAGTGTTATTAAATAAAAAAATTAAAGTAAATCCATAGGATTTTCACAGATTCTGAACTGCTCATCAAAACCATCCATAAACGCAACATCTTCTTTTGATAATGAAAAATCCAATATGTCAAAGTTTTGCTGCAACCTGGTTTTGTTAGATGATTTTGGAATGGTAGCAATGCCGTGCTCAATGTTCCATCTTAAAATAACCTGGGCGGGAGATTTACCATATTTATCACACAACTGCAACAGCCTCGGATCATTAAATTTTTGTCCTCTTGTGATGGGTGAATAGGATTGTAGCTGAATGTTTCTTTCTGCACAATAATCCACCAACTCCTTTTGAAAAAGCCAGGGCGTAAACTCTACCTGGTTTAGCACAGGTACCACGGATGCATACGTTTCCAATTCCTCCAAAAAAGGAATTAAGTAATTGGCTACACCAATTGCTTTTACTCTTTTATCTGTGTACAGTTTTTCCAATGCAAGCCAGGTATCTTTGCGTTTGGCTTTAATGGGCCAGTGTACCAGGTACAGATCAACATAATCCATTTGCAGTTTTTTAAGACTGGCATCATATGCTTTCAGTGTACTATCATATCCCTGGTCGCTATCCCCAACTTTAGTAGTTACAAAAAGTTGCTCTCGTGGCAAACCACTTTTTTTAACAGCATTTCCAATCTCTGTTTCATTATTGTATAATGTTGCAGTATCAATTAAGCGGTAACCGATTTCCATCGCATCTAATACAGCCTGTTCAGCTTCTTTGCTGTGCATATCGTAAACACCCAAACCCAGCAAAGGCATTTTAATACCATTACTAAGTTTGGTATAAGGTTGTTCAATCTTCATTTATTTTTGTCTTAAATTTTTACCATTTTTCCAATCCCAATAATTTTTTGCCCAACTCATTTAGTACTGCCGTACCATATTTTGTTTGCTCCCATTTGCGTGGGTCACCGGGAAAAGCATAACCTTCAGGAGCAACCCTGTCTTTCCACGAAGTAATACGCCATTGTTTCAACTCTTCATTGTCTTCTTCAGCAGGCATCATCGAAATGTATTGCGCAATACGTACTTTATTGTCACTCATATTTGGCCTGATGCCGTGTGGTTGCAGGCTGTTAAAAATAAGCAGGTCACCTGCTTCCATTTTTACTTTTTCCATTTCAAAACCTGTCGTGTCTGGTTTAAAATGATTGCGGTCTTCCGGTTGTGTAAGCTTCCAGGTATCATAGGTGCGGAACAATTCCGGTATGCATTGAAAGCCGCCCATGTTTACATCGTCCTGATCGGCAAGCGCCAACACTCCCTGTACATTTACCGGCTTTGTTTCAGGATCATAATCCCAATGAATAAATCCTTTGTACTCAAATCCCGGGCGAATGGGAAAGTTCAGGTTGGCCCTGTCAATGGTTACCCATAATTTTTCTGTTCCCCAAATATCTGCAAACGCATCATACACTTTTTGCATCTGACGGTTGTTCCAAAGATGCTGATTATTGTACACTTCTACCATACCTGTGTTTGTCAATTCTTTCATTTGCATTTCGGCACGTGGCGGTGCATACCATGTTTCCTGATTAGCTGGATCTTTCTCTTCAAACTCCCATAAAAAATTGGCGGTAGCTTTAGCCTGCTCAGGGGGTACTGCATTTTTTATCACAATATATCCGTTCGTAATCCAGCATTGCCAGTCGGCTTCACTCAGCACACGCAATGGTTTTCCGTTACTGCGATCGTTTAATTTGGTAGCACTGCTTTTTGCAGTAGAAGGATTACCCGGAATATCTTTGTGAGCATTGGTTGATGCCATGGTAGGCGTCATAGTCGGAGTCATAGTTTTTTGTTCCATATAGCAAATTTTAATTGTTTGAAATTACGGTAAATAAACTTGCAGCACATTGACGGTTGCTGCGGGTACAGAAGCCATTTTTGGTTCTGAAGTTGCAGCCATTTGTTAGTTTAACCGGCGTGAAAGTATTTGATTGGGCCAAAGAGCTGTTTCGAGTTTGTAGCTGTTTGTTTGGTAAGCTGGCTCTTAAAATTTCGTATTTCATATGCAACCTTTTTTATTAATTGACACATCAAAAATAGGTATCTTACCAGGTGGGTTCTACATGTGTAATAGCCACTATTTGTTCTGTATTGATATTTTTTGTGACATTTGAAGAAAGAAAGTACAATGAAGGACATAAATACATTATCTGCTTGCTAAAATTTAATCGATGAAAGTAAAACTGGAAGCTATACAATCGGATGAGAACAGCTCCTTTAAGATACTGCTTACACCAAAACTGAATGATTTATTTTATTGGCATTTTCATCCCGAATATGAAATTGTATATGTAGAAACTACCAGTGGAATGCGGCATATTGGTGACCATATTTCAAAATATGAAGGAAGTGATCTTGCATTAATAGGCCCCAATATTCCGCACCTTAATTTTGATTTTGGCGTAAAGACAATTGTAGAAACCGTGGTTGTACAAATGAAAGAACATTTTTTGGGAGTACCCTTTTTTGCACTACCTGAAATTACAGGTATCAATGAATTATTTGAGCGTGCAAAAACTGGGCTTGCTTTTTATGGAGAAACTAAACGGCTGGCTGGCGAAAAATTAAAACAGCTTACTTCCTTATCACATTTTGATCAGCTCATTACCCTATTGCAGGTTTTTCAACTACTTGCTGAAAGTAAAGAAACCATTGAATTAAAAACAAGACCAATTGCGCATATTTCCGTATTAAAGGAACAGCAACGGCTTCATAAAATTTATCATTTTATAGAAACGCATTATCATCATTCAATTAATGTAAATGAAGTAGCCAAACTTTCGCATTTAACCACGGCTGCCTTTTGCAGGTATTTTAAGAAATCAACCCACCTTACTTTTACTGATTTTCTTAACCAGTACCGCATTAACCAGGCAAAAAAATTATTGCTGCAAAAAAAATCTGTATCAGAAGCCTGTTATGAAAGTGGTTTTGAAAATCTTTCTCACTTCAATAAAACATTTAAGAAAATAACAGGTGAAAATCCAACAGCTTTTAAGAAAACGAGGTATACAGATTAATCTATTTTTCGAGTAATGGGTATCTAACTAAAATTAAATTTTTCGTTGTTTGCTTAGTCAACTGCATTGATAATTATCTGAATAAACGGTTACTCTTTTTTGTTTGCACCCTTCAGTAAATTTTCATAATCTTCCTGTGTATCAATATCAATATTGCCCTTTTCAAATGATACAGTTGCAACTTCATTTAAATGTTGCTGAATAATTTTCCGTGCTCCTTTATCGCCCTGCAACAATAACAATTCGTTAAAAATAGTTTTATGAAACAATGCCGGAGCACCGATTGTATTTCCATAGCTGCTGGCAACAATGGGTTTATCAGTTTGTTGCTGTGTAAAAATCAAATCGTTTAGTAATCCGGCAGTAACAAATGGCTGATCGCACATCATAATAATTACGCCATCTGTTAAAGGATTTTTTTCAACCAAATATTTCAATCCCGTGATGATGGAAGAAGCCATGCCGGTTTTGTGGTTTTCATTGATGGCAATGCTGGCTTTAGCTTCATCAATTTCAGCAGTCAATAAATCAGCATTGGCACCCAAAACAACTACCAATGGTTTTGCACGTGCAATTACAGCAACATTTGCCATATGATACAACAATCCTTCGCCGTGGTAATGGAGTAACTGTTTGGGTTTACGCAAACGGGTTGAACTACCGGCAGACAGCAATATGATACCGCAATGATTGATAGTATAATGATGCAATGAAATGGTCTTGGTATTTTATTGTTGAGTAGTTATTGTAACCTCTTCTATTTTTACTGCAGACCGGGAATGAATAACTGCTGTATTATTTTTAAGCGACAGGGTTTCTCTTCCTGCTAATATGGCTTTTATTTCGGCAACGATTGATAATGCAATTTCTTCCGGCGTCTCAGCCCCAATATCCAAACCAACAGGGCTATGTAATACTGAAAGTTGATCAGCTGTAAAATACATTCCTTTCTCTCCTAATTCATCTAATATTTGTAGTTTCTTTTTTCGTGGGCCCAACATACCAATATACACAACATTTTTATTTAATAAAATTTCCAGCATCGCCATATCATAATTATAGTTGTGGGTCATCAGTACAAACACGGTTTGCTCATCAATGGTAATTTGGCTCAAAACATTTGCTGGTTTAGAAACCAACACCTGGCAGGCACTCCCGAAGCGTTCTGCAGTTGCATAATTTGGTCTTCCATCTGCAACGGTGGTTTGCCATCCAAGTATGTTTGCTATTTTTATTAAAGGCTGCACATCATTCCCTGCGCCAATTATTACCAATGAAACAGCAGGTTGTACCAGCTCGATAAATGCTGTCAATTGCTGCGTTTCATTTACATAATTTTTAAAAGAAGATTGCTGCATATTCAACACTACGTGGGCGTGTTGCAACAAAATATCTTTCAATGGTATTTTTTTATCACCAATAATTTGATTGTTTGCCAGTAGCATACAGGTGCCGGGCTGAAGGCCCTTTTTATCCTGTAAAGAAAACAAAGTAACCAATACCGCTTTCTGCCTACGGCTCACAATTAATTTTAATAGTTCAATGGGATTGGTTGTGCCGGCTGTATCAATTGGCTCTATCAATACCTGGATGATTCCATTGCAGCCAAGTCCCATACCAAGTTTAGCATCATCTTCATCACTGGTATCGTAGGTTACCAGCATTGGCCTTTGTTGCTGCATTGCAAGCAGTGCTTTGCGCAAGGCATCACCTTCCAGGCAGCCACCACTTATAGCTCCTGTTAAACGGCCATCATCTGTTACCAGCATACGGGCACCCGGCCTCCTGTAACTTGACCCTTCTACATGCACGACTGTAGCTAAAGCTGTTTGTTGTTGCTTCAATTGCGCTTCGTTAAAGGCCTTTATAATATCTTGTATTTCTTTCATTGCAAACCTTGTTGAACGTATGGTTGCTGTTATTTGCGCAGTGCTTTTACCTGCGCCGGAGTTACGGCAACGGCGTTTTTATTACCCCAGCTATTTCGGGAATAATTGAGTACATCGGCAATTTGCTCATCGGTTAAATAATTTTGTGCGGGCATAGCTACATTGTATTTTTTACCATTAACAACCACATCGCCATTTTGCCCTTGCAGTACAATATTGATCAATGTTTTTACAGGCTTTTTCAGGTAGTCTGATATAGCCAATGGCGGATAAAGTTCAGGCGTTCCATTACCATCCATCATATGACAGTTCATGCAATTCAGCGTATACACTTCCTGTCCACGTTCTATACTTTTAGGAAGATTATATTTTTGAAAAAAAGAAGTGGTAAAAATAAATACCATTACAACAATTAGAGAGGACGCTAATATTTTATACATGCTTTAAATAATTTAAAAAAATCGTTCAGCAAACATACTGTGTTTCGTTGTTCCCTGTAGCTGAAAAAGCATAAGAGTGTAAATCAACACCACGATGGCTGTAGCATAAGTATGCTAATTGAAAAACAACTTTTTGTACTGAAATAATTTTTAACTAAACCCCATTGATGATTATATATTTACTACTCACCAATAACGGTTACACTTTATTAATATCAAAAGGCAACCTACGGATGCGCTTACCTGTTGCCGCAAAAATAGCATTGCAAAGTGCAGGTGCAAAAGGAGGCAACCCCGGTTCGCCAACACCTTTGATGTTTGGACCGCCATTGGCCAGTATATGCACTTCAACATTTGGCATTTCGTTTATGCGTACCAATTGATTGTTGTGATAATTGGTTTGTACAGTCTGTCCTTTATCGAATGTGATACCACTTTTTATAGCAGCTGTTAAAGCCATTGTGGCGGCGCCTTCTACCTGTGCTTTTACTGTATCTGGATTTACAACTGTTCCCAAATCAATTACCGCATATACCTTTTCAATTTTTATACCGGTTCCTTTTTTTGATACTTCAATTACATATCCGCCAAGCCCTGCAAAAAATTCGTACTGCGCAACGCCTCGTCCCCAGCCTGCGGGTAAAGGTTTGCCCCAATTAGAAACCTCTTTTAATTTTTGCAACACATTTTTTGTATCAGAATCTTTCGTCAGCATTTCCATTCTAAAAGCCATTGGATCTTTCTTGGCCTTCACTGCCATTTCATCAACAAAACATTCGTGGGCAAATGCAAGGGTGGTACTTGTTACTGCACGCCATGCCGCAAAAGGAAGATGTGAATCGGCATACACATAAAGGTTCTTCATGTTTGCTATTTCATACTTCTGTTCACTGATACCTTCTGTCATAGTTGCATCCGGCTTAGCAGGATCATAATTTTCTTTTTCAGAAGCATCCAGTGAAGGGGCAATTACTTTGTGTTGAAACGCCACCGCTTTCCCATCTGCCGATAAAGCACCTTTCATAGCAGAAAAAGTCATTGGTCTAAAAGGCCCCTGTTGGGTATCATCTTCTCTTGTCCAGATTAATTTAACAGGCTTGCCGATTTTTTTTGTCAGCTGAACGGTTTCATGAATGTAATCATTATACAACCTGCGCCCAAAGCCGCCGCCATTGAACAGTACATTTACCTTAATGTTCTCTTCAGGGATGCTATATGCTTTGGCGAATGAACCGATGATATCTCCCGGCACCTGTGTTGATACCCATATTTCGAGTTTATTGGTATCGTACCAACTTGCAACACAATTCATGGGCTCAATCGGAGAATGTGATACTATGGGCGTTTCGTAAAAGGCTTCCACCTTTAATGGTGCAGCAACAAAAACTTTATCAAAATCACCCTGGTTATGTGCCACTACGCCTTCTTTTTTTGCAAGATCACGCAAACCCTGCTCGTATGTTTTTGAATTAAATTTTTCATTTCCCTTGTAATCCCATTTAACTACAAGTGCCTTTCGGCCCTGGTAAGCTGCCCAGTAATTTTCAGCAATCACTGCAACAACTTCGTATTTATATTTGCCAAAAATTCTCTCGCATTTTTCAACAGCAATTACACCTTTCACTTTTTTTGTTGCTGCATCCTCATAACTCAACAATTTTGCACCAAATACCGGGCAATAGGCAACAGAAGCATACACCATACCCGGCACTTTAACATCAATACCAAAAATAGCTTTACCGCTACTTTTCAGTGGTATGTCAGGACGTTGTACATTTTTTCCTAACAGTTTAAAATCTTTAGGGTCTTTTAATTTCGGTTCTTTCGGGACTTCCAGTTTAGCGGCCGTTTCTGCCAAATCTCCATAATTGAGCTGTTTGCCGGATGGCCGGTGAAACACTTTTCCTTCTGCTGCATAACATTCTTCTACCGGTACATTCCATTGCTGGCTGGCCGCTTTCACCAGCATCTCCCTGGCACTGGCGCCCACTTTTCGCAGCGATGCATAACTTGATCTTACCGACATACTACCTCCGGCAAACTGCATTGGCCCAAACTTTTTTTCGCCGCCGGTTTGTTTAATGGTCACCTGGTCAAGCGACACTTCCAGTTCTTCTGCAATGAGCGAAGGAATGGATTGAAAGGTTCCCTGCCCTATTTCCGGCTTATCATTATAAATAGTTATGGCACCGGATTTTTCGATGATAACATATGGTGTTAACTCATACGAATCGGCTGTATTACTCAGATTGGCAATTGCAGGAGTTCCGTTTTTTCCACTTACTGAAAGACCCACAATAAAGCCGGCACCTGTAATGCCCGTAAGCTTTATAAACTTACGACGGTTAATATTGGATGCTGTTGTTTGCATAATTGGTAGTTGAAAAGTTTAGGCGCTGTCTTTTAGAGGCAGGTAAAAAATTAGTTGGTTATTTTATTAATTCTGACGCCCGATGAATGGCGCTCCGGACACGTTGATATGTT
>JANXSR010000166.1 GCA_025352625.1 Ferruginibacter sp. | reverse complement strand
TTTTTTAGTGCAACAATCTCTTTTAAAATACCCTGCTCTCCATCCATGCCAAATACGCCTTCTGTAATTACCAGGATACCACCGCCTTGTTTGGCAGCCAATTCAGTGGCACGTTGCAACTGTTTTTCACAATCTTCAATATCATTGTGTTTAAAAGCATAGCGGTGGCCCATGTGAAGTCTTACTCCATCTACAATGCATGCATGTGCCTCTGCATCGTACACAATTACATCCCTGCGGTTTACCAATGCGTCTATACAACTCATAATACCCTGGTAGCCAAAATTCAATAACATCGTATCTTCCCTGCCAACAAACCCGCTGATAACTTTTTCCAATTCATCATGCATGTCGCTGTTGCCACTCATCATCCTTGCACCCATCGGGTTACCCATTCCATATTTAGCAGCAGCTGCTGCATCTATTTTTCTTATTTCGGGGTGGTTTACCAAACCGAGGTAATTGTTCAAACTCCATACAATCATTTCTTTGCCCCTAAATTGCATTCTCGGGCCCAATTCACCTTCTAATTTTGGGAACGCAAAATAACCATGTGCCCTGTCCATATGCTGACCAATCGGGCCACCATCTTTTACTAATTTTTCAAAAACATCTGCCATAAAAAGTGATCGTTTAAATATTTTTTATCAGGCTTCACTTCCCTTATTTAGCATTGTTGCATTTGCCCTCTGTGGCGGATCGCCCTTTTGTACTATAAACAACATGGCGCATAGTATTCAATACATACTGCTGTTATTTTTAATGTAACAGTTATTAAGGGTAGTGAAGTTTGAAGCGCAAATTTAAGGCTTTGCTTTCAAAAACGTGTAAAGCAGTACAACATCGTCTTTCACACTTTTTTGCATCGCTTTAAAACTATATTTGTAAAAAAACAATTGTATGATTCGCAAAATATTTCTTCTTTTTTCTTTAACCGTATTTGGGGGAGTTACAGCAGTAGCACAATTAACAAATACAACTGTTGCAACTTCAGAAGCAGGCCAACCGTTAAAACCAAAATTAGTTGTCGGTATTGTTATTGATCAAATGCGTTGGGATTATTTGTACCGCTATAAACAACTGTATAGTTCCAGCGGTTTTAAACGTTTGTTGAACGAAGGCTTTAGTTGCGACAACACTTTTATACCTTATACACCAACTTATACTGCACCCGGCCATACCTGTATTTACACAGGCAGTGTGCCAGCCATTCATGGTATAGTTGCAAATAACTGGTATGACAAATCGAGAAATGCAAACGTATATTGTACCGAAGATTCAACAGTAACAACCGTTGGTAATAAAAGTGACGCAGGAAAGATGAGTCCCGAAAATTTGTGGGCAACTACAATAACAGACGAACTAAGACTGAGTACTAATTTTAAAAGTAAAGTAATTGGTATTGCAATAAAAGACAGGGGTGCAATACTACCGGCAGGTCATAGTGCAAATGCAGCCTATTGGTATGATGATAAGGGGGGTAAATGGATTACCAGTACTTATTACATGCCCAGTCTTCCACAATGGGTAAAGGAGTTTAATCAAAAGGATATGGTAGCGGATTATATGAGTAAGGAGTGGAACACGTTACTACCTATCGAAAAATATGACCAGAGTTCAGTTGACAATAAGCTTTATGAAAACCCCATAGCAGGGGAAACAACAGTAACATTCCCACACAAATTAGGGATTAAAGGTATTGCTAAATATGCCTCTTTTAGAACAACACCTTATGCCAACACCTTTACATTTGATTTTGCTAAGAAGGCTATTGAAAACGAAAAGTTAGGGAGCAATACAGTAACCGATTTTTTAACAGTGAGTATATCTGCTACAGATTATATAGGCCATAGTTTTGGTCCCAATTCAATAGAAATAGAAGATACTTATTTAAGATTGGACAAAGACATCGCTGATTTTTTACAATACCTTGATGAAAAATTAGGTAAGGGAAATTACCTTACTTTTTTAACGGCCGATCATGGTGTTGCACATGTGCCTGCTTTTTTAGCAGAATATAAAATACCTGGCGGAATATTTAGTGATACCGATTTTGCCAAAGAAATAAACCTGGCACTTGAAGCAAAATTTGGAATCAAAAACTTGGTGCAGTCTGTACAGAATTACCAGGTGTATTTAAATTTTGCCGAAATAGAGAAACAGGAAAAAGATAGAGCAGCTATTGTTAATGAGGTTATTAAACTATTAAAGCAAAAGCCGTATGTGATAAATGCTTTTGAAACGGATAAGATAGCGGCAGCAACGCTTCCCGAACCTCAAAAGCAAATGATGACCAATGGGTATAATTCTAAAAGAAGCGGGGATATACAGTTTACTTTCAGGCCCGGCTATTTTGATGGTTTTAATAAAGGCACCACACATGGTTTATGGAATCCCTATGATGCCCACATTCCACTATTGTTTTTTGGCTGGAATATAAAACAAGGAAATACCAAAAGAGAAACTTATATGACAGATATCGCTGCTACAGTTGCGGCCCTGTTGCAAATACAAATGCCCAATGGTTGTGTAGGAAAAGTAATTACAGAAGTTACAAAATAACTTTATTGTATATTAAAATCCTTCCTGTCTTGAGAGCTTTTTGTTTCAGTTTATGATTCAAAAAAAGGATTGAGTAATCAGTAAAGACTACCTTAACCTATTTAATTAATTAGCAACTAATGCAAGAACAATTTGATTTACTGATTAACAGTTATGTTGATAATAACGTGGGCATAGCTGACCATTTTTTATCAAAAAATCTATCTGATAACCTGCAACAAAATATTTACGATTTGCAGCAGGGAGGCCATATGAAATATGCAGGAATTGGTAATGAAAAAATAGCCGATGCAAATCAACAAATGCGGGGCGATAAAATTTACTGGCTCGATAAAAAAAATAACAATATTAAGGAACAGGAGTTTTTAGATAAAGTAGAGGATTTTATTGATCATCTTAACCAGACCTGTTACACGGGAATAAATGATTACGAATTTCATTATGCTGTTTACGGGCAGGGTAGTGCATATAAAAAACACAGAGATCAGTTTAAGACTGACAATAACCGTAAATTTTCTTTGATCTGCTATTTAAACGATGATTGGGTTGCGGCAGATGGCGGGGAATTGGTGATCTATCAGCATGACAAGCCACAGACCATTTCGCCCACTGCACAAAAAGCAGTGTTTTTTAAAAGTGACGAAATGGAACATGAAGTATTACTGGCAAATAAATGTCGTATGAGTATAACGGGTTGGTTAAAGCGTGTTTGATTATTTTTTACAAACAGGCATCTCTTAACATTTTCATATATTGAACGCCTTTTTCTCTTGCAAAAAGAATATTGTTGTCTGGTATAGTATCAGGATTAGGGTAGCGTTCCAGTGCTTCATCCATTTGCGTTTCTCTTAATAAATGTAACATTGGATAAACCGATCTGTTGGTATAATTGGCGGCATCGTTAACAGGTGCGCCACCAAAAATATATTGTGGATGAAAACTTGCTACCTGGTATACACCTTCGTAATTATTTTCTATCAACAAGTCTTCTGCATCTGCAAGCAAATCTAAAAAGTCATCAAATTGTTGAAAGCCATCAGGAAAAATCAGTAACGTGGTTACTATATTTTCATCTTCATCCAGTCTTACACACTCCTGTAAAAAAGCGTCTAAAGATGCAGCTTTATTAGTGCTGTTTTCTACCCGGTAGTGAACAGTTTGTTTTTTTATTTCCTTTGCAGCGAAGGGGCAAAAATTACAACCAATTACCACATCGGTAATCCACTTTTTTGTTTGCACTATAATTTGTTCAGTCGTTTTCATTGTAATTATTGCTGCAGGCGTGCATAAAAAATCCCTCACATAAAGTGAAGGATTTAATTTTTTATTGGAAACTAAGTTGATTAATAATCTCTGTTGTAACCACCGCTGCCGCCACTTCTGTTGCCACCGCCACCGCTTCCGCCGTAACCGCCGCTGCCGCCACTTCTTCCGCCGCCGCCGCCATAACCGCCGCCACCACTTTTCTTATATCCACCGCCGCCGCCGTAACCGCCGCCACCACTTGGACGTTTTTTAAATCCACCTTCGCCTTCAGTACGTGGTTGAGATTCGTTAACGATTAATTTGCGACCTTGTACTTCGCTTTCGTTTAAACTTGCAATGGCAGTTTTAGCTGCTTCTGCGTCGTCCATTTCAACAAAACCAAAACCTTTGCTGCGGCCGTTCATTTTGTCTTTCAAAATTTTAGCACTTGTAACTGTACCAAATTGGGTGAAGAGACTGCTTAGATCTTCGTCGGTCATTGTCCAACTGAGATTTCCTACGTAAATGTTCATTGTAAAAACTTTTTAAAATTAAATAATAACTTTAATGACTTAGCGGTACAATGAACTGTAAACGGACTTCGAAAAAGACATCTATCAGCTAACG
>JANXSR010000155.1 GCA_025352625.1 Ferruginibacter sp. | reverse complement strand
ACGAAATTATTCAATACATTAGCCTTGCTCCTTTCGAAAAGAGGGCATTACACAAAGTATTTTTAAACATAGAAAATCAAGATGTCAAAGAACTAAAATATATTCAACTGAAAATCATTTAATTAAGACGCAACGCTAGTGAATTAATATTTTTAATTTATTGCTGAATAATATACACAAAAGGGTAAAAGACACCTCAGGTAATAATGGTTACCATATAAATAAACGAGTTTTTTCTTTACCGTTTTAAAACACTTATCTGTTTTAATAATTGTTCTTGCCGGTCAATTGATCTATTACTTGCCGGTAGGTTTCGCCTACCGGCAGTTCAAAGTCCTTTATAAATACGCTGTTTTTTCTAAGTAGCCGTAATGCTATCTATTGATATAATGTAAGACTTATGTATGCGGATGAATTTTGAAGATGGCAAATCATCTTCCATTGCTTTTATTGTGTTCCTGATAACAAGTGGCTTATTGGAACTTTTGAGATGTATTTTAATATAATCACCTAATCCCTCTATCCAAACAATATCGCTAAACAAAATTTTAAGCTGACTGTAATCAACATACTGAAAAAAGTAATCAACTACCGGCTTATGAAACAACTGTTGTTTTGAATTTTTTAAGTCGTATAATACCTTTGCCTTATTACAGGCTTTCATAAATCTGTCTAATGCTACGGGCTTAAGAAGATAATCCACAACATCAAGATCATAACTATCCAGCGCATATTGTTTATATGCCGTAAGCAATATTACCATTGGCTTTTTAGCCAGGCTTTTAATAAACTCTAATCCTGTTAAGCCTGGCATTTGTATATCTATAAACATTAAATCAATCGTATTTTCCTCCAGCACTTTTGTTGCTTCAAATGCATCGCTACATGTAGCAACCAGTTTTAAGTAAGATAACTTACTGATATTGTCTTCCAGTAAATTTAAAGCCAGTGGTTCGTCATCTACAGCAATACAGTTTAGCATTCGTTAAATTTTAATTGTAAAGAAACAGTATTATGCCAATCATCATTATTTATTATCAGGCTATGATTACTACCATATAATAAATTTAATTTCCCCGTAATTGTACAATCCAATTATTTAAATTTTATCGTTTAATTCATTCGCAAATGCATTGCATTTATGGCGAGTGAATAAGTAAAGGTTATTATCTTTTGCGATAGTTCTATAACTTATTTCGGGTTGCACTATTTTCCTGTTCCATGCCAAAACCTACAACTGTAGTATCCCTCATTCTGTATTTATACTCAGAATGTATAATTAATTAAACTATGCTGAAACTTATTTAAGTGACAAATAATAAAACCCTTCAGCACTTGTAAGCCCATTATAACAAAGATATTTAAAGAGTTATCCAATTTTAGCAAATGATACAAACTGGCAAAAAATTTCGTTTAACCCAAAAAAGTCTATCTCGTTTTTAAATAAAAAAGAAATAGCACACACTAACAAGAACTAAAAATTGCCTATGTAAAAACACAGGCAATATCAAACAGTAATTATAAAAATATACTTTGTACTTTATCCCTTTTTAAAATCCTGAATCAGCTCCACTTCATCATTTCTTACCCTTATTGTTTTAATTGAATGGTTGTCTTCAAGATGAACAATATAAACGGTGTTATATCCCGGCTGGTCTATTTTTTCCATTCCCGCTATGGCATAATCTTCATAACTATCTTTAACAATATCAACAATATCCTTTACCAGGTTATCAGCTGCATAACGCTCAATGGTATAAACCCAATTGCCTTTTTTATTGTAGGCTGAAGTTATTTTATTCCCAGCTGAATCAGCGCTTACAATAAAACCATCGGTAGATGAATAGATGGTGGGATTTTCTGAATTTTTAAATTGTTTGGTGAAATCTTTTACTGCCTTTTCATTTGCGGTAAGTTTTTTACTGCTAACCAGATTCTTATCAGCAGCGGTAGTTGTTGTTCCAGTTGCCATGATTACAAGGCCAATTGCGATTGATAAAATTTGCTTTGTAATTTTTTAAATTTTTAGTTGTTATAAATTATTTCTAAAGACTTGAAAGACTTGTTATTTTTTAAGTTTGCTTTCATTGCATAACAAAAGTATCCTGGTTATTGCCAACCAATTCTGCAAATGAGATGAACCGGAAAATGGATGCGGTTAACAAGAAAAGAAGTTTGAAAATAGTAAGTAACAATTAGAGAATGCGCAGACAATGAGCTAATCTGAATAGCCAATTCCTACTAAAATAGTTTTGTTATTTACCGACATATTGTAAATCTAAAAAACAGATTAGACAAATAGAATAAAATAAAATTTCGTTGTTCTTCCTTTAAAAGAAAGCGCAAAAGAAAAGCAGGCTTTAACAAAAACTTACCGAAATGTGATTAAGCCAAGCATGTAATTTCCATTCTTATGTTTGCTGCGGCTGTAAACCCCGTTGCCTTTAATTATGAAAAAGAAAATTTTACTTTACGTTTCTTTAATTTTATCGGTTGCCTCATTTGGTCAACGTATTCAATTTGGAATAGGTGCAGGTGTTAGTTCGTATAGCATACAAGGGGCGGCTGCCGGTAACTTGAGCCAGGTTTTAAATTTTAGTAATGGTATTGTAACTACAAAAGCTGTTACAGGTTTTTATACCGGCGGATATGCCAATATCCCTCTCATTAATAATATATCTATAGAACCAGGACTGTACTATTCAACAAAAGGGTACGCCCTCTCGGGAAAATATGCATTTAAGGATATTGATATTTTAAGTGTAAATGCCAAAGTAGCTTTACAATTATCTTACGTAGAAATTCCGTTATTTCTAAAAGCTCAATTCAGTGGGTTGCAGGTTTTTGCCGGCCCCCAAATTGCTTATCTTACAAAAGGAAACATTAAAACATCTGCAGGCCTTGCAGGCTTTAACCTGCTGAATAGCAATATGGATGCTACCAGCCAATTTAATAGATGGGATGTTGCTATGGTGGGTGGTGTTGGTTACCAGTTTACAAATCGTATTCGCCTTACTGCTGCCTATGAACGAGGTTTGACTAAGGTGGATGCAGGACAAAATATAAAATCATACAACCAGGGATTTAAAATTGGAGCCGGGATAAGTTTTTGATGCAATTTATCATCAGAGCTTTACAAACCACACTGATGTCTAAATCTTTAAGAACTATATTTTAATATTAGTTGTTATAATGATTTACTAAAAAGCAATACAATTCTTTTTATGAATTGTATTGCTTTAATTCATTTAATGCTATTAGAAATGGTACCTGCATGATTAACGGTATAGTAATTGTTTACTGTATGCAAAATTGCCAGCCTGTAGAATATAAACTCAAATTATTATGATTAGTGCTGAATTACCAGATAATGAAGAAATGCGTTTGCTTGATCTTTCAACTTACCATTTACAGAATCCAGGTACAGAAATTGAATTTGACCAGTTATCAGAATTGCTTGCTCAATATTTTAATTGCCCAATTGCCTTAGTTACTATTATTGATAGTGACCGGCAATGGTTCAAAGGTAAAATAGGTACCACTGAAACAGGAAACTCCCGTGAACTAAGTTTTTGCAGTCACACTTTGTTAGGGGATGACGTTTTGGTCGTGGAGGATGCCACCAAAGATGAAAGGTTCTTCGATAATCCATTTGTAGCGGGCGAATTTAACATTCGCTTTTATGCAGGTGCTCCAATAGTTTCAACTGAAGGTTATAAACTTGGCACTATTTGCCTGTACGATACCAAGCCGAAAAAATTATCTGGTTCTAAAAAAAAGGCGCTCGGGTTATTCTCAAAACAAGTAACAAAATTACTGGAGCTGAGGAAAAATAATATATTGCTTCACCAGCGGGCACAGGAAATAATAACTCTAAAGACTGAAATTTTTACCCGTTTTATTCAGCGCCAGGAAGAGGATAAAAAAGAAATAGCTTTTAACCTGCATGAAGACTTTGCCCAGGGTATTGCCGCTTCACTAATGATTTTGCAAATAGCAAAACCAACTAACAAAGAAAGTGCTACCCTAGTAAGTAAAGCAATTGAGCAATTAAAAGAAATCTTAGCAAATATTCGTAAGCTATCCTACAGTATAATGCCGCAGGTTACTGATTGGGTGGCTACGGATCAACTAATACTTCAATTTGTTAATAGTATTGCAACTGCTTATCCATTTAAAATAACCGTAGAAAATAGCGGCAACGTAAAAGTAGGTTCCAAAGAAAACGCACTTTGTGCCATACGCATCATTGAACAATGGCTAAAGGTTTTATTAAAAATTAAAACTGTTAATAATGTACACATCAATATAAGTTATGTTGAGCAATTCATAATATCAATTGAGGACGATGGCTCAAAAGAAAATTTGATTAACCGTAAAAAAGAAGTATTTGAAAGCATTGTATACGACAGGGCACATGCCGAGGGTGGAACCGTAGAATTATCTGTTTCATTGACAGGAAGGAATCTGCTAAAAGTATTGCTACCACTTACAAAAGCTGCTACTCTTAATATTATTGAAACCTAATTTTTATCAAGCTTAAATAGTGAACTTTTGAGAATAGCATAAATAAAGTTTTTTTGGATAGTGTAAGGAAGCATTGTACAGAGAAATGGAGAATAAAAAATGGCGCAGAACAAAAGTTCTACGCCAGGTGGTATCTTCGGCTAGCCAACTTTCACCATGTATGTCAGTAAGTAAGCAGTAGAAAAACAAAAAAGCATTAAGCCAAATGATGCGATTAGTAAATCTCTTTTTGAAGTACCGTGAATTTTAGTAATAATCTTTTCCATGTTTAAATTTTTTGAAGTTATTTAATAGTTTAGGTTAGTATAGGATACCTCTTGAACTTTTAAATTTCAAAAAACTTTAATTCCTGATGAGCTGCAGGCTTATTTTTACTAGTGTATTCTTCAATACATTTCGTTTTGCTCATACTGGTTTTTAACAGGACTGGAAAAACGGGAAAAGATATTGGATGGATTGTTGCAGTATACCAGTTGTTATGCGTTATCCATCAATGCAAAAGGGTTTCCGTTGCATTGAATTGATTGCAGAGGCACTGAATCATTTAGGCTTACACGTTACATGAAGATGAAGCTTTATAATTCAATTGCTAGTTTACTACTCAGCCTAAACGTTAACGTATCTGAAAGAAATTTTATTGTTTTAATAACGCTGTTTTTACATCAGGAAAGGCTTTGGTGGGAATTTACAGCCATTAAGTTATACCTGCAATGAATGAAGTTAGCACATGAATCAGGTGGTGTAAATCTTATCTTTTATTAAGCGGATATAATTGCATTTATGTTGTTTTAAAAATGTATAATAAAAATCAAATATGCTATCTCTAACATTTAACCATTGTCAGTTAAATTAACAAATTTTACTTCTTTTAAAAGTCTCAGAGCAAAGATCTTACAATTATTTCCCACTCTTGCTCTAAACTAATATCTGTTCTTTTTCTGCCAGCTTTGCGATACCAATAATCCGCATTCCAGCTATCACCCTCTTTACGGTGAAGGTAAGCGTGCACCCAACAAGCCGTTGCATCTCCCAAACCGTCGACAATGTGATGTGCCTCACCCCAGTTGTTATGTCCATCATACCACATTGCAAGCAGGTACACTGTAATACCTTCAGGAGGTTTAATACCTTTTACGCTTTGTTTAAATGTTTCAAACTGCATTGAATTTTTTAATTTTAATTAAGATAACAAAATTGCTAATGTAGCTGCAACATACAATTCGCCAGGCATGATTAAATAACCAAACTATAATGCAGGGGGTTTTTCAGATTCTTTTATCACTGCTTTTACTTCCGGTTGTTGTTGAATAGATTTGATTGATTCTACTTCTATCTCCTGTACCCATACTGCATAACTGTTTGGGTAAATTCTGGAACCGGTATGTGCAGCATATACGTGTGTAAAACCAGCTCCAAAATACAAAATCATTGCTGAATAATACACCCATAGGAGCATAACAATTACAGAACCAGCTGTTCCATATGTTGAAGAAAGGCGGCTATGACCTAAATAATAACCAATGAGAAATTTGCCAGCCATAAAAAGAATAGCAGTGGTAAAAGCCCCTGCCCTTACATGTTTCCATTGTATACGTGCATCCGGCAATATTTTAAATATCATTGCAAATAATAGTGTAGTAATACCGAATGTAAGAATGACATTAAACACATATACCATAATTACTGTCAATTCCGGAAATTTTTGAGTAAGGTGGTCTATCAATACATCCATTGCACCATTAATGAGGAGTGATACAAGTAATAAAAACCCCAGACTTACTACAATAGAAAAAGAAAGTACCCTGTTAAAAAGCATTTTCAGCACTCCCATTCCTTTACGCGGTTTAGCTTTTAATTTCCAAATATAATTGATGGAGTCTTGTATTTCACTGAATACACTAGTGGCACCAATCAATAAAGTAACAAGACCTACTATTGTCGCAAAATTACTTCTGTTTGATAAGGCTGCTCCACGAATTGTTTCCTGTATCTGCAATGCAGCTTCCGTTCCAACAAATCCGGCTATTTCTTGATGCAGTGTACCTTCTATGGCTTCACGACCATAAAAAATATCACTTACAGAAATAATTATGATGAGCATGGCGGGCAATGAAAAAATGGTATAGAATGCAAGTGCCGCACTAAGCTTAAAAACTTTATTATCTATAAAATCTGAAAAAGACTGCTTGGTGATTGACCAACTATTTTTTAATAAAAGTTTCATATAAGCAATTAAATTTTTCATTTTCAGCATCCTATTCAATATCACCAGAATTTTATCTCTAATGGCAAAAATTTACGTAGCATAAAAGTGCAAAAATATTCAATTGTTGTATGAAATGGTTTGCAATTTTGGTGCTGGTTAAAGATACTGCAATGAGTGGAATTATTATGTTGCAGCAGCCTGTATTTATACCACTATGGCTTTATTACTGCTATTGATTTTTTGGAACAACTTTTCACGAAGAAAATGCAAATAAAAGAAAAGTAAAATTAATCGAGTAACTATTTCCCTTGATTATATTTATGGAGAAGCATTTTGGTTAAAAAGTTTTAACGATATACTCAATTAAAACTATTTTTTAAGAGTTTTAAATTAACTGTAATTGTTTACCGTTAATTTAAAACCATACAAAAATCTAAATAATGTGTAGTACGTTTAAACTGATATATGATAATCACATATCCGATTTTATTATTTATTCGCTTTAAGGAATTGAGTTTTATAATTTATTTTTTCGATGATTGCGTTTGAAAAAATCTTAACCCCTTGTGGATTTAAATGTCTGTAATCTGCAAATAGCTGGGGCTTAGTAGTATAAAATTCATCTTTAGAATAGTCAAAAAAATCTATATTATATTGTTGCGCTATTTTTTTTGCTGCAATTATAGAAGGAGGAATACCAATTTGATTAATCATGTATGGTGGACAAACAATGTATAACTGAATATTGGACTTAATGCAATCTTGAATAAAATGCTTATAGGTATTAATTTTAACGCTATCCAACTCTCCTTCCTTGCTATAATCAAATGTTTGCAGAGGACCGGAAAAAAATTTATCTATTGGAATAAATCCGTTAATATTGAAATATTTATTTTCATTAAAACCAATATTATTTGCTACTATCGGCAAAAGAAGGGAATTGTAACTATAGATTTTTGATAGCAATTTAAGTTTCTCATATGGACTCTTTAATTCTACAACTGGCCTTATTTCAGGATGGTTTTGATAATAAGGTAAAAGCACGGATAACTTGTCATAATCATCGGTGTTTTTGCTAAAATTACCAGCATCAAAACTTAATATTATTATTTTGGGTGTATATCTTTTTAGTACTGCTTTAAGAACGCCATAGTGGTAAAAAATTGGTTCTCCATATCTGCCAACATTATAACAAGACAATTTTGTTTGCTCCTCAAATATATCGCAGTTAAAAATATTAACAGCTCTTGAAGAGCCAAATATTAAAAAATCCGCCTTAGTTTTTTCAATCGCATAAGTAGTTAAATAATCAAATCCAGAATTCTGTTTAAAATAAAATTTTTTCAAACTATTTCCAATGATAAAATCTGTAATAAAAACAATGATAAAAAAAGCTGTAAACTTTAGAAAAAAAAGTCTAAAAGAATTGTTTTTTATAGTCATAATGCTTTCCTCTGAGTAACTAAAATTGAAAATATATAAATTGTCCGCCATCAAAAACACCTAACAATATAATTATGATAACTAAAAACGAGTAATATAAGTTCCGTATCCAAAAGTTTTTATTGTTTGATAAAGTAAAAGAACCGGTATAAAATTCTTTTTTAAATTCTATAGCCAGTAAAAAAAGTATTGCAAAAACTGAATATAGTATTATGGCAGTTCCATCATTAAAAACAGTACCCTCGAATGTAAAAATTTTTTTTATAACCGTTAATGCATCATTAACATTTTTTGCTCTAAAAAAAATTC
>JANXSR010000133.1 GCA_025352625.1 Ferruginibacter sp. | reverse complement strand
TGCAATCACATTTACAGCCAGTATGTGTTTATTGATGATGTGCAGAAAACCATACAGAAATTAGAAAGCAAAAGATTAAGGTTGCAATCCTTATCTGCCTACAGCCGGGAAAATTCAATAGCAAAAGATTCTACGGATAATTTTTTGAATGAAGCTATCGGAGAACAAAGGCTACCGGTAAAAGCACATTTTAATTTGCTGGCATGGACGGATAATAAAGAAAATTTAAAAGTAATCAGAAACCTTTGCTCATCTGCTCTCACTCAAATGGATGCTACACCAAAGCAAAAGACTGAAGGTGCAGCCCAAATCTTTTGGGCAGGCATACCAGGCAATGCTGCAGATTTTCCAATGAACGATACCTTTGATACCTTTTCGCCACAGGCTTGCTGCTTTTTTAATCTGGAAACCAACTACCGTTCTTCTGTAAGTCCGATAGGAATCCGTTTGGGAGACAGGCTAAGTGGCAAACCCGTTCATGTGGATATTTCAGATGAACCAATGGAGAAAGGCATCTGTACCAATCGCAATAAATTCATTTTGGGCCCGTCCGGTAGCGGAAAATCCTTCTTTACTAACCACATGGTAAGGTCGTACTACGAAAAAGGCACACATATTGTATTGGTAGATGTCGGTCATTCCTACAAAGGCTTGTGCGACATGGTGGGTGGCTACTATTTCACTTACTCCGAAACCAAACCAATCAAGTTCAACCCATTTTATATTGGCGAAGGCGATACACTGGATACCGAAAAAAAGGAAAGCATAAAACCCCTTTTGCTTGCCCTTTGGAAGAAAGATAATGAAACTTATAACCGCAGCGAATACGTTGCCCTTTCAAATTAGAGACATTTTTATTTTTTTGTACCCGGCAGTTGTACTACTATGATGCTTCATTGGCGTCGCACTCTTGTACGATATAACTTTATTGAGCTATGAGCAGCATCTGTAATAATAAAAAAAGTGAATTGTCCCAGATGTTACAAGAAATTTATCAATTATTGCATCATCGCATTTATTTTGTTCTGCCACTCGTCCTCAAACACAACCTGAAATTCAAAGTCATGGTCGGGGAACTCGTCAAACAATTCTTTCCATGCTTTCTTTGAACCCAACTCGTTGCACAAAGTAAAAACGTCTTGCTTATATTTTGTGTCCTCGTTTTTTAAGTGAATACCTTTTGTCTCCAAAACAAAAACGGTGTCGTAATCGGCCTCACCCCCCGCCCTCTCCAAAAGAGAGGGAGCTTTGGCGGCAACAAAGTCAGGATAAATTTTATTTTTTTTCCAGCCTTGTATGTGATAGTCTTGTCTGCTCATGTTACGATACCACCACAATAATTTTTCCTGCTCGTCTAAATAAATGGCAACCGACTTTTCCAATTCATTGATATTTTCTTCAGGCACATAGTCAAACAAAGATTTTTGAATTAACGAATTATCGTTTCGGTTTAATTGTCTATTACTTTTAACTTTTATCCTTGATGGCAACACAAAGCCGCCCTTATCGCTGATTAAAAAGAAATGCAGTTGCTTTTTGTTAACCAGTTTTTTAAAAACGCTTTCAGCAAATATGTTTTTCTGCTTCTCTAAAATCTTTTTCAGTTCTTCAATAATGAAAACAAAGTTTGAAGCAATAGTTTCTCTATCATACTTTTTTAAAAGTAGTTCAATCGCATTGTCGCCTAAGTTGTAACATATCCACGGGTTGGGTACAATCTCTGAAATTTGTCTTGCTAAAAATGCTTCGTCTATTTCTAAAGTTCCCTTTCTTTCTATTCTGTCGCCAGTTTCTTCTAAGAATTCTTTCTCTTCTTTGCTCAAACCTAAAGTCAACTCCTGTTCTTTACTTTTTTTATCAGTCAAAGTTTTGTCGGCTATTTCCGAAATATCAATCTTCGTCCAATCAATTTCACTTAAAATATCCACTTCAAAAATCAAATCCCGCCAACTATCTTTTTCCTGAATTACAAATTTTGGCAAATATATTTTGCCTTCAAATTTTTTAAAGCCCGGACGGTATTGAATTTCTCTTTCTTTCAAATTATCAATTCCTTCGCCGCCTTCATCATTTACTAATCTTCCAGCAATGTCGCCTAAGCCTTCATCTTCCAAACCGTTTTTTATTTCTCTAACCAATGTGCCTGCATTGGGTTTGAAAGTGAAAATATAACACTCGTCTAGTTCTTTGACTTTTGTTTTAATTGCTTTGGGCTGCCTTAAAATTCTACCAACTAACTGTGTAATTCCAGTTGCAGAACCCGGATTGGTTAAGATAGTAAGTATATAAGCAAACGAGCAATCCCAACCTTCCTGCAATGCTTGTTTGGTAATGATATAACGAATATCACAAGTCTTTGAAAACAGGTCTATGCCTTCAATGTCGTCTTTCTCACTGCTCTTAATGGCAATATGAGTTTCAGGAACATTGCATTGCTTTATCAAATATTCTTTGGCATCTTCGGCGTGAATAAAATCTGAACCTTGTTGGTCTTTCCCTGTTCTTTCCACTTGTATCAAACAAATAGGGCGGATGTATTCGCCAGTATTTTCTTCGTATTCTTTGGCTAATTTTTCTAACTGGTTTTGTTTCTCAAAACTTGCCAGCATCGTGTCTTTCCAATCAAGGCTTGTTTTGTTGGTAAGGTGAATATCCAGTTTTATCATTTCTTCCTCATGCAATTCCCTTCCGGTTATTTTCACCAGTTCATTGCAGCCTTCGGGTGGTGTTGCACTTAATTCAAGGATGAAAGAGGGATTAAAATTTCTTACCGTATTCCTTGCATTTTCTCCGTAAGCCCGGTGCCCTTCATCAATTACAACCAATGGCTGCAATACTTTTAATGTATTGCCTAATGAAGTTTTTATTTGCCGTTGAAATACTTCTTCCTTTTCGCCAAAGCAATCAAGGTTTGTGATTTTCTTTAAGAGTTCTTCCTGTGCCGGATAATTATCTTCGGCAGGGAAGAAGTCTGTATAACCTCCGGCATCACGGAATACTTTTAATGTTTCTTTGTTTTGTCTGTTGGCAGATGGCAGCATCAACATCAGCACCATTAAATTTTCTTCTACATCCAAACGGTTGAACATTTCCGTTTTCTCTTTTATCAAAGTTCTGCCACCGCTGCTAATATCTAAAATCTGTCTGTACGGATGCTCCCTGTCTTTTAATGCTAAAATAGTTTGCCTGTAAATTTGTGTTGAGGGAACAATCCAAAGTATTAAACCTGTTTGTTTTTTGAGATAGCTTTTCTGTATCAGGTCAATACTATGACAAGCCAGCAAAGTTTTACCGCCACCCGTAGGAACTTTCAAATAAATATCCGGCAGCGGCTCGTTTAAACTATTTGTTTTGGAATGATAAATAGTTTTGCCTGTTGATTTCTCCCATGCATCTTTTGGAAAGTTGATATGCTTTGCAAGGTTTGGTTTTATTGCTAGCATTTCTTCATATTCATTCCGTGCAATATCCAGTTCACCCAAATAATCTTTGAGTGCTTTAATCACTTTCTCCTGGTAATGTTTTAATCGCATATCAATCTTTGGTTATTGCTGTTTCTTCTAAGTCTAAAATCATGGAATGAATTTCTGTATCAAACCAATCTGTAAATAATTTGTACGTTCTTTTCTGTACCCAATCTTTTTCGTCTGTATGCCAGTTGTTCAATTCGTTTCGAAAAATATTATCGAAATTCTTTTTAAGCCATTTTTCTATTGCTTCATTGCTGTCTTTTTCTTTTACCAAATAAACTGTTCCTTCATCTACCGCTTCTATCGGGCTATCAGGGTAAATGGAATTGACCCAATCAAACAAAGCTTGCTTTGGCTTTACCACAATGGCGTTGCGGTTGATGCTGTCATAAAAATATGGTATCGGCTCTATCATTAACGGATGCGATAAATTTCGTAAGGCAATTGGCAAAAATCAATTCTGTTTTCTAAACAAGTATAATCATCTACATATTTTGCCGGTGCAAAAACCAACCGTTGTTTTCCTTTAAACTTGGGCATTGCTTTTACTCCATCCAATGTAAGGGCATTACGTTTCAGCCATTCTACATCGGGCTTGTAAAACATATACAGTTCATAGTTTTTGGTTTCGCCTATGAAGCCTGTCTTTTCATTTATTTTCTTTTCGTTGAACTCTTCGCCAGTGGCAGTGTAAAATATGTAACGGGCAAACTCTTCATAACTCGGCAGGTTTTTACCTTGCAGTATGCTTTCCATTTCAATGGTTGGACCTAATTCAAAATAACTGAATGTGCCGCCTAAGCCATTTTTTAGGTTTTCATTTCGTGCAGTTTTAACACCTTTAATCACACGCCTTACTCTTTCTGCAGTAATTGAGTTGCTGTAATCTTCCTGTTCCACTAAAATAAACTTACGTTTGCCACCATCTTCCTTATTGAGCTCTAATACTGCTTGTGCTGTTGTGCCTGAACCTGCAAAACTATCAAGAACTAAAAAATCTTTTTGGTCAGATGAAAGTTGAATTATTCTTGCAATTAAACGAGAAGGTTTTGGAGTAGCAAATGGAGTTTCGCTTTCGTCAAATATTTCTTTAAGTTCTTTCCTTGACTCATCAGTATGTCCAACATCGTCATAACTCCATATTGTCATTGGAACAATACCTTGCTTTACCTCATTTGCATATCTTTTTAGCTGTGGAGCCCCTTTCCCTTCTTTGCCAAAAAATACCCTTCCTTCATCTATCCATGCTTGCATGGTTATTTTATTTGTTAACCAACATCTTCCTTTTGTAGGATTATAAAGCTTTCCTGTATTTGGATTTTTAATTGGGTAGTCGTAATCTTCTGAATATGTTTTTACTGTTAGATTGTCTGGTCTCCAAAATCCTTTCCCATCATTGCTATCATTTTTATAAAGAGAATCTTGCTTATCTGTTCTTGGAAGTAGATTTCTTTTCCAACCAATCTTAATATCCCCGTTAATTTTGTTTTTAGCATAACATAGAATAAAGTCATGACTATCGCTAAAATATTTTGCATCATTTTTTGATGCATAATTCTTTTGCCAAATAATGTTTGTGATGAAGTTATCTGTACTAAATATTTCATCGCATAACATCCTAAGCCGATGTTGCTCGTCATCATCTATAGAAATAAATATTACTCCATCTTCACTTAATAGTTCCCTTAATAATTTTAATCTTGGCATCATCATACAAAGCCATTTGTCATGCCTTGTTAAATCCTCAATATTTACTTCCTTACCCAACCACTCTTTAATCATTGGGCTGTTTACATTGTCATTATAAATCCATGTTGAATTTCCAGTATTATAAGGTGGGTCAATATAAATGCACTTTATTTTTCCTGCATAAGTAGGCAACAATGCTTTTAATGCTTTCAGGTTGTCGCCTTGTATTATAAGGTTATCGTGTAAAGAAATTTTATCGGTTAAACTTAATTCCTTCTTTGGTACAAGCTGGTGATACTTCACTGCTAAGTGATGGTTTTGTACAAATGTTTTTCCTTTAAATTGAAGTGTTGGCATACTAATATTGTTCTGATTCGTTATTAAGTTGTTGCAATTCTGTTAATGGATTCTTGATAATATGCTTTGCCCTTTCATAAAGCTCATCAAATGTTATTATTTCGGGATTAAACATATTTTTTCTGAAAAGTTCAAAAGATGAAAATTTATCTTCGTTAATCCTGCTATCATTTTCAAACTCTTTTAATGAGCCAATAATTAAAAATGATTTTGGTTGATAGAGATAAAGTTGTTCGCCGGTTAAATCCCCGTTGTTGTTTTTAATTTCTGTCTTTGTTTTAATATTTTCAATAGATTTTTGAACTGTTTTATGAATTTGGGCTACTCCGCCAACAAGTTCTTCATGGGCTGCCCAGCATTCTCTTCTGTAGGCATCGGTAACTTTTTTTAATAATGGTGTTTTGTGAGTTTTTATTTCTCCAAAACAAAGGGAGTTAACTAATCCCTTGGTTTTCATAAATAGGTCAACCCTTTTACCCGAGCTATTAAAATCATAGCCTTTTGTTACTTGTTCTAACTTTTTTCCATCAAGTTCGGAATTGAAAATAAAATTTAATCCATAGCCAAGTATCCAAGAATTTTCTTCAAAAAAACTTTGCCAAACACTTTCATCTTTATTGATATTTTTTTCCGTTTTGTGTTGTTCAAAATAACCATCGGTGTAAAGTAAATTTCTAAATACTTCCAATTGCTCTTTTCTCCTGCTTAATCCTTTAATATCACCTTGGCTAATATTATTTTTTTGAAGTTCATCTACTAATTCGGAAATTATTTCAGGCTGTTCCGAAATGAATTTTAAAATTTGCTCTTTAGAAAGAATAATTTTTTCTAAATATTTATCTTCAAATTGAAGCTTTCCTTTGCCTTGTATTGGCAACAATGGAATATTACGAATGAAATTATAAAGATTTCCAATTTCATCTCCAATAAATGTGAAATACGTTTTATGTGGATTTCCTGTATCGTTTGAGAATTTTTGAATTTGTAACGTAATAATTCCTCTGGTATCTTCATAAAACTTTGCTACAATTTCTTGCCTTGCATTGGATGTAACCCTTAATACAATTTCTTTTCCTTCTTTGATAAATTGATGTTGCTCACATTCTAAAACTTTTGAGATGAAGCGGATAGGTCTTGACAACTCTGTTATTCCTTCTTCATTAGTGGTTTTCAATTGAGTGGCGTCAAATGATTTACTCATATAAATCTTATCTGTTTTTTTATTCAGAAAGATTTCATAATCGCTTGGTTCCATATGTTCGCCCAATCCCATTTATTTCTTGCTTTTGTTTTTCGTAATGTACTTTACCTTTTCTTCTGCAACCTGCAGAGCTTTCAAAGCCATGTCTTCATCCTCCACTTCATAAACCAATTTGTCGCTAAGCCATGCAACCAGTAAATCATTTTCTTTTACTTTAAAATACTCAGCTAATTTCACTACTTGTTCCCTTGTTGGCTTACGTTGTCCTCTTTCAATTTTACTAAGTATTGCTTGGTCAATGTCAAGGAAAGCAGCAACTGTCCGCAAGGGCAGTTCCTTGTCCTCTCTAAGTTTCCGTATTGTGTCGCCTAAGCTGTCCATTTTGAACGATTGTATTTTGACATAATTTGTCAAATTTATAAACTGTTGCTTTGTTTAGCAAAGATTTGTTGCTGAAGT
>JANXSR010000127.1 GCA_025352625.1 Ferruginibacter sp. | reverse complement strand
CATACACAATATGAAAAGATAATTCAGCACATGAGCAGGAAGAAAATAAAATCAAAAAAATAAAGTGTTTAAAATATCTCTTCGCAATAAATCAACTCTTTCTTTTAACCAATTAAATAAACCAAAATGAATAACAAATTTTTTTCTACAATGAAGATGCTTATTCTTTTATTCTTGCTCTGCCCTTTTATAGGAATAAGCCAAACCAAAAATGTTGTTTCAGCCCATCGGGTATTTCCCAAAGCAGACAAGTTGCTTGAGTTTGAAAAGGCCATTGCTGCTCATGCACAAAAGTACCATAGCGGAGATAGCTATTGGAGGGTTTTTGCTATCCAATCTGGTCCGGATATGGGAGGATTTCAAATTTCTGAAGGGCCAACAAGCTGGGATGCATTGGACGCTAGAGGAGACATGGGTGCAGAGCATAAATTGGATTGGAATAAAAACGTGGCTATCTACTTAACAGATAAAACTTCTGGCAGCTACATGGTTTACCAGGATTCTTTAAGCACCGTGGCATTAGGCGATTTTTCAGATAAAATAGCCATTGCACACATCTATCCAAAAATTGGTAAAAATTTTAAAGTAAGAAACCTGATAAAAAAATTAAAAGCAGGCTGGGTAGCAGATGGTTCAACCATTGCGGTGTATGCAGCCAATTCTTCTGGGCCGGCACAATTCACTATTGTAACAAGATATAAGCAGGGCCTCAAAGAAAAAGCACAAGGCTTCCGTAAACCATTTAAAGGAACTTTTGAAAGTGTAAACGGCGAAGATTCTTATGACGATTACCTTGATCAACTGGGTGAATATGTGAATGAGATATGGAGCGAACTGCTTTTTCTGCGGAAAGATTTAGGGTCAAAATAATTTCAATTGTGTTAAATAACTGGTGTATATTACCTCACAGATTTTTTTAAAATCTGTGAGGTATACTTTACAATCCCACCCAATCCAAAAAACTAATTTTAATTCTCCCCCATCAAAGAACAATAGTGATTTCCGAAAAATGCTCTTTGCATTTAGAAACGGTGCAGGTTATAATTTAAAAAATTCTTTGAATCAGTAGATGAAAAAACCGGTCTTACACAATTCTTACATGTAAAAAAACGATGGCCTTTAATAACTCAAAATAATAAGCATTGTATCATTCCTTATTTTAGAATTTTATAAATCATGACAAGGATTTCATCATTCGCCACTGTAGTCAGCTTTTGTTTTCTTCTTGCAGGGTGCAACAGCAAAACAACTGAAACAGCAGCCAAACCAGCAGTAGCAGAAACACCTGAGTATTTTCTTTTACGCCCCCAAGTTGAAAAAGCGTATGGTTACAGCCATGCAGTAAAAATAGGCAACGACATTAAAGTTTCAGGTGCCGTAAGCATGGATGATAAAGGTATACCCACAGCCAAAGGAGACTTGCTTCAGCAAATGAAAAATTGCTATAGTGATTTGGATAAAATATTAAAACACTACGGCTGCACTTTTGATGATGTGGTGGTGGAAAATATTTTGACCACCAATATGCCCGAGTTTTTAAAGCAGTCTGCTTACCGCAATGAAATTTATAAAAAACAATTTCCAACAGGCAGTTGGTTTGGAGTAAAAGAACTGGCGTTGCCCGAATTTATGATAGAAATAGAGTTAGAAGTATACAAAGCCAAAAATTAACATGCAATCTTAAAAATGAAATTTGAAAGCAAAATCACCATAAATAATAAGCAGTTTTTAAAAATAAAATAATGGCGTTAAAATTTAAGCTGTTATTTCATTTTACAGCCTAAAAGAAAAACTTAAATAACATAAACTAATTTAAAAAACATACACATGAGGTTTATTAAAAAACAACACAACACCTTACTAACTTTTTGTTTAGCCGCAATACTTTTTTCCTGCAACAATGCAGAGCCTAAAAAGGAACCTGCAAAAGAAATGGATTCGGCTGTGGCAACAACAGCGCCTGCACCTGCACCTGCTCCTGCAGTTTTTACCCCATTTGATTTAGTGGAGATAACACATACTGTAAAAGATTACGCTACCTGGAGACCACTTTTTAATGCTGATTCTACTACACGTAAAGCAAGTGGTATGCAGGATATTATAGTAGGCCGGGGGCTTGACAAGAAAAATAATATTATGGCTGTGCTGCAGGTATCAGATGTGGCAAAAGCAAAAGCTTTTTCTGCCGATCCAAGGCTGAAAGCAGTAATGAAAAAGGGCGGCGTACTATCAAAACCAGGTGTTGATTTTTTTCATGTTATCAGGTTTAACCCCGATTCAAAAGAAAAGCAATGGGTAGTGATTACGCACAAAGTAAAAGATTTTGATACCTGGGTAAAAGCGTTTGATGCAGAAAATACTAAAACCAGGGATTCTTTTGGACTGGTAGATGTGTTATTGGCCCGTGGCATTGATGATTCTTCTATCGTTCACATCGTATTTGATATTAAAGACATGGCCAAAGCTAAAGCAAGAATGAATTCTCCGGAACTTAAAAAGATCATGATGGATGCTGGAGTGCAAGGTGTACCGAAAATTGAATTTTATACCACTGCTGAGTAAATTAAAAACACGGCAGTCGAAAAAAATTTGAGCTGGCTATAAATTGCTAAACAATAACCAGCATAGCAATAATCCAGTTCTTTAAGAAATTGAAGCCGGTCATTTGGTCGATGGCGGTGAAATTATAAATGGTAAAAAGGGGTTGTTGTTTTTGCATACCCCCCCTTTTACTTCTACTGTTAAAAAAATATTCATCATAAAAAA
>JANXSR010000116.1 GCA_025352625.1 Ferruginibacter sp. | reverse complement strand
TAAAATTCCAGCCAAAAATTATAATCAGAATAACGATAGCTACTTTTGTAATTACTATGATGCCATTAACAAAAGCAGATTCCTGTGTTCCTTTTATCAACAATAAACTCAGTAAACTAACAATCCCTAAAGCAGGAAGATTTATCATACCATGCTCACCCGTTAAGGCAGATATTTCAAAAGGAGAATGACACAATTGGTAGGCTATCGGTTTCATATGTAAAACATGAACCAATAAATTATTGAGGTATTCACTCCATGCAATTCCAACTGTAGCAGCACCTACTGCGTATTCCAGCACAAGATCCCACCCGATAATCCAGGCCAATAACTCACCCATGGTTGCATAAGTATAGGTGTAGGCACTACCAGATATAGGTATAGAAGAAGATAATTCTGCATAGCACAAACCTGCCAACGCACAGCCAATAGCGGCAACAATAAAACCAAGGGTAACAGATGGCCCGGCATTTTGTGCAGCAGCCGCAGCTGTTCTTACAAACAGCCCGGCACCAATAATAGCACCAATACCTAAGGCTACTAGTGAACCGGCACTAAGGGTACGTTTCAATCCCTTTTCTGTATCCGCCGCTTCAGCCATTAACACACTTACGGGCTTTTTTATAAATAAACTCATATGATATTTTAGTTTAGTAAAAATGAATCGGAAAAATAACACTAAATTTTTAATTCCGTAACGTTCTATAGATTTTTAAATAGCAGGGGTTGATAACAAGTATTAAATATTATATTGCAACCCTATTATTTATGTATGGAAATTAAACCGGCTAAACGCAATAAACTTACCTTATACATTGGCATTGCGCTGCTGGCAGGTATTGTAGCAGGATTTTTACTTAACAAAAACTATGTTGGCAATGAGAATACCCAAATTGCCAATGCCGAAATACAACTGGGTCATTTAAATAAAGCCATACAGCCATTTGAAGCAATAAAAGATTCTGCTTCATACAATTCGTTACAGGCAATTCAAAAAAAACTACTTGATCAGAAAAAGGCCGCAGAAGCCAGCTTGCTAAATACACCCGATGAAGCAATTGCATTATCCAATGTAAAACTTTTATCAGATTCAATTAAACAGCTGAACATTACATTAGGCAGGTTTACAGACACAAGTGCAGGAGCTTATAAAACATTACAGCAACAGAGAGAACTGGTTACAGCACAAAAAAACAACAGTTTAAAAACCAGGGATTCCAAACTGGATTGGTTTACCATTTTAGCAGATATTTTTTTAAGGTTAATAAAAATGATTGTAGCGCCACTGGTATTTACTACGCTGGTAGTTGGTGTAGCTAAGCTCGGGGACATAAAAGCAGTCGGCCGCATTGGAGGAAAAACATTGCTTTGGTTTATCAGCGCTTCCTTACTAAGCCTTTTGTTAGGAATGCTATTGGTAAACATTTTTGAGCCGGGCAAAGCAATGCAATTACCATTACCCGATAGCCATATTAACACGGGTATTGACAAAGCAGCACTTACAATTAAAGATTTTTTTTACCACGTTTTTCCTGCCAGTGTAATTGACGCCATGGCAAAAAATGAAATTTTACAGATTGTTGTTTTTGCACTTTTTTTTGGTGTTGCCGCGGCCGCCATTGGCGATGTTGCAAAACCGGTTGTAAAAGCACTGGATGCCACAGCGCATATTATTTTAAAAGTTACCGGCTATGTAATGAATTTTGCACCACTTGCAGTATTTGGTGCCATGAGTGCAATTATTGCCAAACAGGGTATTGGTATTTTAAAAACTTATTCCATTTTTATTGGTGAGTTTTATTTTGGCTTATTGGTATTGTGGATTTGCCTAATTTTAATAGGGTCGATATTTCTTAAGAAGAGGGTATTTACTTTAATAAAGAGAATGAAGGAACCCATTCTGCTTGCATTCAGCACATCCAGCAGTGAAGCAGCTTTTCCTAAAACTATGCTGGAGTTGGAACGATTTGGTTGCAAAGACAAAATTGTAAGTTTTGTGTTACCGCTTGGTTATTCTTTCAATCTGGATGGCAGTATGATGTATATGACTTTTGCATCTTTGTTTATTGCACAGAGTTATGGCATGCACATGCCGTTAGGTACCCAGTTAACTATGCTGCTGGTGCTAATGCTTACCAGCAAAGGAATTGCCGGTGTACCAAGGGCTTCGCTGGTAGTAATTGCAGGTACGCTTGCTACTTTTAATATTCCGGAAGCAGGCATTGCATTGCTGCTGGGCATTGATCCTCTTTTAGACATGGGCCGCAGCGCTACCAATGTTGTAGGTAACAGCATTGCCACTGCTGTTGTTAGTAAGTGGGAAGGAGAGCTGGAACATAAATAATTACAACTATTTTTACATTATTGATACCTCATTATATGCAATATTTTATTTTATTAGATTTCCATTGGACACAATTGCTGCAGCCACAATGGTATATTGAGAAT
>JANXSR010000104.1 GCA_025352625.1 Ferruginibacter sp. | reverse complement strand
TCATTGCAGTAGAGCGCAAAAATAATGATATTAGTCACACCAATGTGTGAATGAATTCTTATTATTACTAAACACCCGATAAACCAGTTTGAATATGTTCAAAATGAATTTTGTGATAAAGGTCTTATTAGCATCTCTTTTCTTTGCACCCGCTGTTTTTGCACAAACTCCAAAAAAAATAAAAACAATCATTGTTGATGCCGGCCATGGTGGAAAAGATTTTGGTGCACATGGCGGTTATGAAGGAGGTTTAAATTCGTATGAAAAAAATGTAACCTTAGATATCAGCAATAAACTTGTAGCAGAATTAAGAAAACAATTGCCTGATGTAAAAATTGTTCCTACACGAACCATCGATATTTATCAATCTCCTCCCGAAAAAGCGGATATAGCCAATGAGAATAAAGGCGATCTTTTTATATGTATACATGCGGATGCTGTAAACCTGCAAACAGGCAGAAGGCAGGTAGGCTCTCACCAGGAAACCCGTTATCATGTTAAATATACAGGCAAAGGTAAAAAGAAGAAAAAAACATCTACCCCTTATACTGTAACCGTTCCTACTTACGAATATTATAAGATAGGCAGCCAACGAAGCGGCACCAGTATTTGGTTATTTGCTGCGCATAAAACCAGTGAAAAACTAAAGGCAGTTATGAATAACGAGGACCTGCAAATAGAATCCGGTACTGACAGCGTTTATAATGACATTGATTTTGATACTCCGGAAGGAAGAATAAGAGCCAAAATTTATGCAGACCGTTACCAGAAAAAAAGCATAAAATTAGCAACGATGGTTGATGAAGAAGTTGATAAAACAGATCGTACAGCCCTTGGCCTTAATCAACGTCAAAAAGGTATTTGGGTTTTACAGGCTACCAATATGCCCGCCATTTTAATTGAAACCGGGTTTATTACCAACCACGATGACGAACGTTATTTAAACAGTGATAAAGGACAGCAGGAACTGGCAGAATGTATTGCCCGGGCAGTTAAAAGATACAAAGATGATATTGACCACACTGCTGCTATTGCAGCAACTGCACCCAAAGTGCCGGCAACAAATGATACTGTTGAAAAATATACAGAAAGAACAAAGAATATTTTAAAGCGAATTGATTTAAAACAATCTACTTTTAAAGTAGACCTTTATGATGATGGGGATATAGATGGAGATATTGTATCTGTTTATTATAATGGCAAAGCAGTGTTGAGCAACAAAAAATTAACGGATAAACCAATATCGTTAAACCTTACAGCCGACCCGGATAAAACAGAAAATGAACTATTGATCTACGCTGAAAATGAGGGAGACATACCACCAAACACGGCTTTAATGATTGTAACCGAAGGTAATACCAGAACTGAAGTACGCATTATAGCAGATGAAAAGAAAAATGGTGTTGTATTGTTTACAAAAAAATAACCTCAACCCGGCATACCTTACTCATTAAAATAAATATTACCTATTTTTACTTTCTAAACAATTTAGTCTACAAATGACAATTTCAAATGAAACAAAAGTAGGTGCCTTAACAGCCATCGCTATTGTACTGCTTATACTGGGATTTAATTTTTTGAAAGGAAAAAACATTGGCGGTAACAATACGCATTACTTTGCTGTTTTTACCGATATACAAGGGCTTGCTAACAGCAACCCTGTAGTTATAAATGGCAAGCAGGTTGGCAATATTAATGAAACAGACGGGGGAAAGGATATGCGCCGCATTGTAGTTGATATTAATATGACAGAGGATGTTATTATTCCTGCCGACGCAGTCGCTGTAATTAATAAATCTTTATTAGGCAATGTACAACTGGATATCAGGCTAGGTAATAGTGCTAATTCTTTAAAGAGTAAAGACACTATAAAAACTATTCTTAGCGACAACCTTATTGGCGATGCAATGAAAAAACTGGATCCGGTTTTATTGCAGGTAACCAACGCTACAAAATCTTTAGATACTTTACTGGGCAACGTAAATGGTATTTTTGATCCGAATGCAAAAAATAATATCAAAGGCATGTTGGATAACCTTAATAAAACCACTGCAAGCCTTGCTGTTTCTTCAGCATCTTTACAGGGTATGTTAAATGCGCAAACAGGTGCATTAGCAAAAACACTGGATAATGTAAGTTCCTTTACAGGTGCATTAAAAAGCAACAATGATAAACTCAGTCAAACTATGGGCAATGTGGCCACAGCAACTGACAAGTTTTCAAAACTTGATTTTGAAAAAACACTCACAACACTTAATGCTACTGTTGAAGATTTAAAAAATGCAATCGGAAAAATGAGCAGTAATCAGGGAACACTTGGCTTATTATTAAACGATACCAAATTATACAATAACCTAAATGCAACCTCCAATAAAATAAACCTGCTGCTTGATGATGTGAGGATACACCCAAAACGGTATGTGAATGTTTCTGTGTTTGGCAAAAAAGATAAGAGTACCCCCCTATCAGTACCATTGCCAGATACAGTGAATGCTCCTTATCTTATAAACCAGTAAAAAATCGGGGCTTATCATTTCTTATTAAAAGCACAGTTACCATTAATTGAACCGGCTGATATTTTTTGTAATGCTTATTACTTAAATTTTGTGATTCCGTTTGTAAATAATAGCAGAAATTACATCCGGCTAAAATCAATATGTATTGAAACCGATATTTACCAAAAATGTTTTTTATTTATTACTGCTGTTATTTGCCGGTCGCACAAATTCTTCCGCACAAATAACTTCATCTCCACTACCCTTACCCGATACTATCCGGATCATTGAAATTATGCAGGGCAAAAGCCTGCGAGAAAAAATGATTGATTCTGTTACTACCTTAAAAACAATAGCAGGAGATGTTATTTTAAAAGAGGGGCTTACTTTATTTTATTGTGACAGTGCCACCATCAACAGTCAAACCAATGTGCTGGAAGCTTTTGGCAATGTACATATTAACCAAAACGACAGCATACATACTTACGCCCAATACCTTCGGTATGTAGGGGCAGACAGGGTGGCTTTTTTAAAAAAAGATGTAAGGCTTACTGATAAAAAAGGAACGCTTTATACCCAGGAGTTGGAATATGATTTAAAATCGAGTGTTGGTAATTATAAAAATGGCGGCAGAGTTGTAAATGGCAATTCAGTTTTAACCAGTTTGGAAGGCACTTATTATGCCAACACTAAGGATGTTTATTTTAAAAAAAATGTTCACCTGGTAGATCCTAAATATGATATTGTAAGCGATAGTTTATTATACAATACACAGTCGCAACTGGTAACTTTTATTACTGCCACAAAAATTAAAAGTAAAGAAGGTGGTGATATTTATACAACAAGCGGTACCTACGATTTAAAGGATGGGAAGGCTTTTTTTGGCAACCGTACTGTAATAAAAGATAGCACCAGAACTTATGTTGCTAACAAAATGGCTTATGATGAAAAAAGCGGTATTGCACAATTAGAAGAAAATGCAGTAATAAGAGACAGTGTAAACGGCTATACAATATTAGGTAACCAAATCTTTTTAAACAAGTTTACCAATTCTTTTTTAGCCACCCGAAAACCTTTACTGATATTTAAAGGCGAAGGCAATGACAGCACTTTTATTGCGGCAGACACCCTATTTTCAGGAGTAGAAAAGAGAGATATTGATGGCAACAAAATAAAACAAACAGATACCTTAAAAAACACTACTGTTGTCAATTTAACTAATGGTGGCACTGCTGGATCTATGAATAACAACAATCTTCAAAAAAAGAACCCGCTGGATATTGATTGGCTTAAACCGGTTACACCAATAAAAAAAGAAGACGCTGTATTTGTGTATGTTGTCGAAAAAAATAAGCTGCGAAATAAAGTGCTTAGTTATGATACTACCAAAGATGCTGCTTTAACAAAAAAAGCTGACGCTGCTATTGCAAAAATAAGAGACAATGAAAGTGGCTTAAATAAATTCCCTGTTGAATCTACATTAAAACAGGCAGCCACTGGAAAGCCTGTTGACAGTCTTTTTACTACTTTAGAAAAAGACAGCCTGCATAATAAGGTAGCTGCTACGGGTATCCAAAAAAAGATAACACCGGATAAGGTTCCAAAAGATACTGCCATTAGATATTTCGAAGCTTTTCATCATGTGCGTATTTTTAATGATTCTGTGCAGGCTGTTTGTGATAGCCTGTTTTATTCTTCTGAAGATTCTGTTTTTCGCTTGTATCAAAAACCATTATTGTTTAACAATAAATCTCAAATAGCAGGTGACACAATTTACATGTTCACTGAAAATAAAAAAGCAAAACGAATGTATGTTTTTGAAAATGGTATTGTAATTAATAAAGCCAACGACCAAATGTATAACCAGATGGGTGGACGTACCATTAATGGTTATTTTAAAGATGGTGCCATGGACTATATTCGTGTAAAAGGTTCTCCTGCAGAAAGTGTTTTTTATCCGCAGGATGACGACAGTGCTTTTATAGGGATGAACCGCAGTAAAGGTGATGTTATTGATGTATATTTTGTAGATAAAGAGATCAACAAAGTGAAGTTTATAAATAATGTAGATGGCACCCTCTACCCCCTCCGCCAAAGCCCGGAAGACCAGAAATACCTTAAAAATTTTAAATGGTGGGAAAGCAGAAGACCCAAAAGTAAATTTGAATTGTTTGAGTAAAAGTGGGGTGCAGTTCAAATTGTCGCAGACAGCAGGGTTGCTACAATTTGAACTGTACTCGTAAAATACAAGCCCCTATTAGTTACCATTTTTAACGTATGCTCTTTTACAAATGCTACCGGCTAAATTTTTAATCGCAATTTCCTTTTCTCCATAGCACCTACCACTATAATTACTAAAATAGCAACTATTATTGATCGTATTAAACCGCCTGTTCCATAATTAAGAAACTTAGGGTAATTAAAATGCAGCAGGTTATAAATTGAATACAAGAGGTATGGAATAAGATAACAGGTAAGTGTACTCGTTCCTGCTGGACTAATAATAGTGAACCAGTTTTGTTTTCCTTTTATATCAACAAGCCAGATCATTAAAGTAAAACCCAACACACTGATAGCGGTACAAATAAAAACCCATGCCGGAGTGGAATGTATTTTAGATATACCGCCTGCGAACGGCCTGATTATTAAACCTCCGATTATCAATACCATGCCAACACTTAAGAAAAGCAGCCACAAATATTGATCTTTTCCTTTACCCGACAACTCTCCATATAATAGTGATATCACAATTCCCCACATCACCAATGTTACTGAGGAGGCATCCCCAATAACTGGCAAATTTAATTTCAAAAATCCTGTATGTTCTATAATATTAATAACCATAAATAGCATTAATACAATAAGCAAAACAGGAAGGCTTCCTTTTATAAATAAGAATAAAAAAGCGCAAACCAGGTACGCCCATCCGATGATTCCCAATATTCCCCACCACGAAGGCCTTAAACCTTCCGGTGCTACTGGTGTTCCTCCCTTATAGAGAAAAGCCATTAAAAGTAGCAGGCCGATTCCTGTTGCTATCAAAATATATTTTTTAATTTTTGCCATTGCGTGTGGATAGTCGAGCCATATAAGGAAGAAAGCAATGGTAATGGCAATGATCCAAATAGCCTGTGGTAACATTGCTGCCGAATTGTAATTTTCACTGTTAACATGAAAGAAGCCCATCACCAGAAGTGCTACAGACCTGCTGACAATATAAACACTGATATCAATAACCGA
>JANXSR010000076.1 GCA_025352625.1 Ferruginibacter sp. | reverse complement strand
TCTTTCTGGGCAAAAGAGTACAAGAATTTAAATGGGATGAATTTAACGCCAAACTGTAGATGGCTTTTATAGAAATACAGAAGGCAATTTAGCAGGCGCCTCAATTTCAATGGCAGATGCAGTTCGCAATGGGCACCATCCAAAATAATCGGTGCAAAAACATGCTCCTTTTCAAAAATTGCACCTACCAATCCGGGAGAGCGGTGGCCAAACTGCGTCATGGCATTATACAAATGCGTTATCAATTGTATGCCTTTTGAAAAAGCATAAGCTGCCTGTTCGTAGGTTGCGTTGGAATGCCCTGCTGAAACAACAATGCCACTCTCCAGCAACATATCAATCTGCTCATTTGTAAAACATTCCGGTGCGATGGTAATTAGTTTTATAACATCTTTTCCATAATGTATAATTTCTTCCAATTCTGCATTGGTTGGTGTACGCACATACCTGGCAAGATGAGCCCCTCTTTTTACCGGATTAAGAAAAGGGCCTTCGAGGTGCATACCCATCACACCATTGTTGTATTTGATGCGATAATTTTTCATGGCTTCAATGCCTTTCAAAATATTTTCGTGCGAAGAAGAAATTAAGCAGGGCAACATATGTGTAGTGCCTCCCTTTAAACTGCTTTCGTAAATATCATGAATGGCTGCTTCTGTTGGATGCTGGCTAAAATGAAACTGTTCTCCGCCATTGATATGTATGTCTATAAATCCAGCCGCAATATTGTATCCCTTCAAATCTATACATTCACAATTTTCGGGCACGTCCTTTTCAACTGCCTCAATAATTCCATCTTCAACAATTATAACACCTTTCTCAATTATTTCTTCCCCGGTATGGATGGTACAATTTACGATGGCCTGTTTCATTAAAATCTCCTATTTTCTTTTTGATACTTTATTTAATTACGCTCCTTATTTTTTCTCAACCACTCCACTCCCTTTTAAATATTTATCCAAAAATTCCAGTGTTTTTTTAGAGGTATTTATTTGATTGCCTTTCTTGCTAAATCCATGTCCCTCATCTGCATAAGTAATGTATTCTACCGGCACGTTGTTCTTTTTTACACCAGCCACTATTTCTTCACTTTCCACCGGCAACACCCTCACATCATTTAATCCCTGAAACACCAATAAAGGCTTGTTGATTTTTTGGTAATTAAACAACGGAGATATATTTTTCAATCGTACAGAATCTGCTGTAGTTGGGTCACCCATTTCTTCGTACAATGCTTTTTTAAATGATTCCCAATAAGGAGGAATGCTCCTCAATGTACGCAGCCAGTTGGCCACGCCAAACAGGTCAACACCTACTTTAAATTCTTCCGGATGAAATGCCAATGCTCCCAGCACCATGCAGCCTCCGTAACTGCCTCCTTCAATACCAATTTTTGCAGTGTCAATATACTCCTGCTGTTGCAGCCATTTTTTTGCCCAGATGCAATCTTTTAAATCACCGTTGCTATGGTCTTTATTATCCAGTTTATAAAATGTTTTACCATAGCCGCTGCTGCCACGGTTATTTACAGCCAGCACCGCATAGCCGTGGTTAACGAGGTATTGAATTTCGTTGCTGAAACCAATCCTTGATTGTCCGCCGGGACCACCATGTATCCAAAGCAGGGCAGGTACTTTATTGTCTTTAGATGCGGTGAGTGGTTTGTAATAAATAGCCGGAATTTCTTTACCATCAAAAGATTTAAACCTTATCACTTGTGCACTTACAAGGTCGTTTACATCTATTTCGCTGTTTAATGTTTGGGTAAGTTGCTTTAATGTTTTTGTTTCAAAATTATACGTATAAATATTATTGGGGCTGCGGCTGCTGCCAACAGTCAGCATCATATTTTTTTCTGTAGGCGATATATCGACGCCTTTAATATCACCATCTTTTATTTCAGGAAACTCAACCGGCTTATTAGCTGCATGATCAAATAACAGCACTTTGTTTTTTCCATCTTCATTAATAAAAATGGTATGGTACTTTTCATTTTCGCTAAGCGACATATCTGATACATCCCAGTTGGTACTATACATTTTATCGGCCTTGCCACTGTTAATATTGTATTTTACCAGGTAAGCAAATTCATCCCCATCGTTGGTAATATAATAAAGCACACTGTCATTTTTTTCAAATGCAGCACCGTTCCAGTTGGCTTCATTATCGTTGCTGAGGCGTTTGGTAGTTTTGCTGATTCTGTCATAGAGATACAATTCATTCTTATCCGTAGTGATCTCTTTTGTAAGCGTAAGGTAGCGCTCAGATTTGCTGATTACACCTGGTGAATAGCCTGAATCATTTTGATAAAACAACGTAAAATTCCAACCCGTTGTGTCTGCTTTCCACAAATCAAAATATTTTGGATTGCGGCGGTTACTGGTAATGTACATTGCTTTTTTATCTGCCGTCCAGCCATACATACTATTTGCACTACCCGGCCATGGTGTTATATCTTTTGCCGAAGTATCCCCGGGCGTTTTTAAATAAATGTGGCTATTTTCATCACCGCCTTTATCTGCTCTATAAAGAAACTTGTTTGTTCCGGGCAAATAATCAATCCCAAAAAAAGATTCTTTGGTAGAAGTTGTCAGCGGTTTCAATAACGTATCACTGATGTTCAGTTCGTACAAATTGTAAATGCCACTGATGTTTGCATTTACTAAAATTTTAGATTCGTCTGCATTGAATGCTATACCTCCAATACTTTTATTGGTATACAATTGTTCTGCTGTATAATTTTTTACTTCTGTTCTTGCAACAATAGTGCTATCGGTTTTATTATTATTACATGCGCCCACCAGAAAAAGCAGGGCCATAACCGGGATGATTATTTTACGCATAACTAATTTTTTAAAGTTTATTTGATATAATTGCAATATAACAAAAACATACGCAACAATTACCTGCCAATTGTTAGGAAGTGACAAACGGGAACAAAAATATTTTGAATGGCGGTGATGGTGGGTTTTATGGGCATCTTTCAATTTGTTTCCGGCTTCAGGGTTGCCAATATTAGTAAAACCATTACTGAGTAACGATAAACCTGTAAAAGGTTGGCAACTCTTGCAACCAGTTGGTTTTGTATTTCAACTTTTTCAGGCTGCCGGGTATCAAGCCTGATTATAATCATATACCGTTATAGAAAGCAATCATATTTTTCTATGCCGGTCACCAATATATTTGCGCAAAAAAATAGTTTATATGAAAGTTCCTGTTCATTATGTTAGTCCAAAGGAAGCCCTTGCAGTAATTGAATCTAACAACCGGATATACATCCATGGTAGTGCACATACGCCTACTTACCTGTTAAAAAATCTTGCGCTGGAAGCTGATCGTTTGCAAAATGTAGAAATTGTTTCTATCAGTTTGTATGGCGACTTACATGTAGATAAACCCCCATTTAAAGATAATTTTCATTTTAATTCTTTGTTTGTTTCAGCTACTGTTCGCAATGCCGTTAAAGAAGGCTATGCAGATTATGTTCCTGTTTTTTTAAGTGAGATACCTGAATTGTTTAAGCAACATATTTTGCCGATAGATGTTGCCATTGTACATGTGTCGCCGCCAGATATGCATGGCTACTGCTCGTTAGGTGTGTCTGTTGATATTGCCCGCAGTGCAGTTAACACCGCAAAAATTTTAATTGCACAGGTTAACCCAAATGCTCCCAGAACGCATGGTGACGGGCTTGTACACAGCAGCCGCTTTAGCGCTATGGTATATTGTGAAGATGCTTTGCATGAAGCTAATTTTGGAGAAAAGGTGGGGGCCAATGAAAAAAAAATTGGTGAATATGTGGCTGAAATGATAGACGACAAATGTACCCTGCAAATGGGTATCGGCGCTATTCCGGATGCAGTATTGCGCTGCCTGCTGAACCATAAAAATTTAGGTGTGCATACCGAAATGTGTTCTGATGGAATTATTGAATTGATTGAAAGAGATGTGATCAATAATAAATTTAAAAAAATCCATCCCAATAAATCTGTTTCCTCGTTTGCATTGGGGTCAACAAAATTATACCAGTACATAAATGATAATCCGGCTTTTGCATTTTTAGATATTGATTATGTAAACGATCCGCACGTAATACGCCGCAACGATAAAATGATCTCTATCAACAGTGCCATCGAAATTGATATTACCGGCCAGGCCTGCGCAGATTCCATCGGTACTTACCAGTTTTCAGGGGTTGGCGGACAAATGGATTTTATGCGGGGTGCCGCACTGAGTATTGGTGGCAAACCAATTATTGCCATCCCTTCAAGAACTGCCAAAGGGGTGCCACGGATTGTACCTACACTAAAACCAGGTGCAGGCGTTGTTACCACAAGGGCCCACATGCATTATGTTGTTACTGAATATGGGGTTGCGTATTTGTTTGGAAAAAACTTACGGCAGCGGGCAAAGGCACTTATTAATATTGCTCACCCTGATGACAGGGAGCTGCTTGAAAAATCATGTTTTGAAAGATTTAAGCTATTCTAAATTTAAACCCAGCATTGCCTGCTAATAAATGTGCGGACAAATTTGCAAAAGTCATTATAAGATAAGTAAGATAAACCAGTAGTTAATATTTTCACCACCCTTGCCGAGGCTTTTCTGGTAACAATACTTACCTTGTAAAAAATTTAATTACTTAACCCTGCTGCATTGAGATATTTATTACTGCTTATACTTTGTTTGCCATTTATTACTGCAAATGCCCAGAAAAAAAACAGCGGTTATCAGCTGCATATCCGCAAGGCTTCATCACCCATTCACGTTGATGGTGAATTAAGTGAACAAGCCTGGAAAGATGCGGATGTTGCGGATAATTTTTTTATGGTATTACCCATGGATACCAGTCATGCAAAAGTGAAGACGGCTGTTCGGATGACCTATGATGCGCAAAATGTGTATGTGATGGCTGTTTGTTATATCAATAATCCCGGCCCTTATATGGTAGAATCTTTAAGACGGGATTTTAATTTTGGCAAAAATGATAATTTTATTTTTTTTATTGATCCTTTTGACGACCGTACCAATGGCTTTACATTTGGAGCCAATGCAGCAGGAGCACAATGGGATGGCAGTTTGTACAGTGGCGGCACTGCAGATTTGAGCTGGGATAATAAATGGGTATCTGTTGTAAAAAATTATCCTGATAAATGGATTTTTGAAGCAGCTATTCCTTTTAAAACAATCCGTTACAAAAAGGGCATCACCAACTGGGGCATTAATTTTAGCAGGCTGGATATTAAAGTAGCCGAAAAATCAAGCTGGACACCCGTTCCCAGGCAATTCCCTACGGCCTCTTTGGCTTATACCGGAACGCTGGTTTGGGATGCTGCACCACCAGAAGCCGGCGCAAATATTTCTATTATACCCTACATATTGGGTGGCCTTACAAAAGATTACGATCACAAAACGCCCACTACTTATAGAAAAGATATGGGTGCCGATGCTAAAATCGCTCTTTCTTCTTCCCTTAATTTAGACCTCACCGTTAACCCCGATTTTTCGCAGGTGGAAGTAGATAAACAGGTTACCAACCTTGACCGGTTTGAATTATTTTTTCCAGAAAAAAGACAGTTTTTTTTAGAGAATGCTGACCTGTTTGCCAATTTTGGTTACACAAATATTCGCCCTTTTTTTTCCAGGCGTATTGGTCTTGGAGTACCCATCAGTTATGGTGCCCGGCTTAGCGGCAGCCTTGATAAAAACTGGCGTATAGGCCTAATGGATATGAAAACAAAAAGCGAAAACGAAACCGGTCTGCCTTCACAAAATTTTACAGTACTCGCTTTGCAGCGCAGGGTGTTTGCCCGTTCCAACATCAGGTTAATGTTGGTTAACAAACAATCACTTAATTACGATCCGTTAAAAGATACCAGCAAACCTGCCTATTCTTTATATAACCGAAACCTTGGTCTTGAATATAACCTGGCATCAGCAAACAATTCATTTTTTGGAAAAGCCATGTTTATTAAATCGTTTAGTCCGGGTGTAAAATCAGGTGATTTTACACATGCAGCCAATTTGCAGTATACCAATAAAAAATGGACCGTCTCGTGGCAACATGAATATGTAGGTAAAAATTTTAATGCCGAAGTAGGGTATGTGCCCCGCAATAATTATATAAAATTAAATCCCATAGTGAACTATTTGTTTTTTCCAAAACAAGGAAAGATTTTAAGCCACGGTCCACTTATTAGTTCTACTTATTATTTCAACAAAGATTTTCACCAGACAGACAATGAAACCTACCTTGACTATAAAGTGAGTCTGCGCAACCAGGGTACATTTGATACCTGGATTGCACATGATTATGTGGAATTATTAAAACCTTTTGATCCAACTAATTCTGGCAAAGACACCCTTGCAACAGGAACAAAACACCGTTGGAATGCATGGGGAACAAGCTATACATCAAAACCGCAACAATTATTTACCTATGCTTTCTCATCGAGGTATGGCGGATATTATAACAATGGAACAAGGCTTAACCTTACAGCGGATCTCGGTTACCGTTTTCAGCCTTTTGTAAATATTACACTTAGTACAAGCTACAACCATATTGATTTGCCAAAGCCATGGGGTGTTACTGATTTTTGGCTTATTGGCCCACGTGTTGATGTTACACTAACCAATACTTTTTTCTTTACCGCATTTATTCAATATAACAACCAGCAAAAAAATGTTAACCTCAATACAAGGTTGCAATGGCGCTACAAACCTGCCAGCGATTTCTTTATTGTATACACAGATAATTATTATACTGCACCATTGTATGTTCGCAACCGGGCCCTGGTGCTGAAGTTTACTTACTGGTGGGGATTGTAAGGTGAACGGGCAATGGAAAAAAATGGGAACAGTTTCATCATTATTGAATCAAATCCCCGGAACATTATCTTTTCGTAAAAATTTATTGCTGTATTTTCATGCCTGTATTTTTAGAATTAATTTAATTTAGTTTCAACTTATGACAAAAGTTATACTCCTGTTCCTGATAATATTGTCACTTTCAAAAAGTTCCTTTGCTACAAAACAAAAGGCAGATTTGCTGGTATATCATTGCACCATTTACACCGTTGATGCAAGCTTCTCTACCGCCGAAGCAATGGTGATAAAGGATGGAAAAATACTGGCAGTAGGAAAAAAGGCTGCCCTTGAAAAGAGTTATGAGGTTAAAGAAAGACTTGATGCAAAAGGCAAATTTATTTACCCGGGTTTTATAGATGCGCATGCACATTTTGTTGGGTATGGCATGAGCTTGCAACATGTTGACCTTACTGGAACCAACAGTTGGGAAGAAGTATTGGCGAAAGTAAAAACTTTTGCCTCACACAATAAGGAAGGCTGGATAACCGGCCGTGGCTGGGATCAAAATGACTGGACGGTAAAAGAGTTTCCATCCAATGATAAATTGACGGCCTTATTTCCTGACAGACCGGTAATATTAGAAAGGGTAGATGGCCATGCTGCAATAGCCAACAAAAAGGCGCTTGATATTGCAGGAATAAAAGCGGGGGATAAAATTTCAGGTGGCGAAATAGAAGTACAACAACCCAACCCCGGCGATGCTGCTTTACCAAAGCTTACCGGCATTTTGATTGACAATGCTGTTGAAATTGTAGGTGCAAAAATACCGGCAGCCACTGCAGATCAATTTAAAAAAGCACTGCTGGCAGCAGAAAAAAATTGCTTTGCAGTGGGACTGACTACCATAGATGATTGCGGCTTAAATTATACGGATGTTGAAAATATAAAAGCGCTTCAGGCAAATGGTATTTTAAAAATGAGGTTGTATGTAATGCTGAGTGACGATAAAAAAAATTATGATTACCTGGAGAAAAGAGGCATCATAAAAACAGCACGGTTAAATGTTAGAAGTTTTAAAGTGTATGGGGATGGGGCGCTGGGTTCAAGAGGTGCCTGCCTGTTGGAACCGTACGCTGATAAACCGGGGCACCATGGTTTTTTACTTAGCAAACCGGCGCATTTTGATTCTGTTGCCAACTGGATTTCACAAAGAGGTTTTCAGATGTGTACCCATGCTATTGGCGATAGTGGTAACAGAACTATGTTGCGCATCTATTCGAAATACCTAAAAGGTAAAAATGATTTAAGATGGCGGATTGAACATGCGCAGGTGATTAACCAACACGATTTTGATTTATTTGGAGCCAGCTCAATTGTGCCAAGTGTGCAACCAACACATGCCACCAGCGATATGTATTGGGCAGGCGAAAGATTGGGCGGCGACAGGGTGAAAGGTGCCTATGCCTATAAACAATTGCTACAGCAAAATGGATGGATGCCATTGGGTACTGATTTTCCGGTGGAAGACATTTCAACCTTTAAGACTTTTTATGCTGCGGTGGTGAGAAAAGATGCTAAGGGCTGGCCGGCCAATGGGTATCAAATGGAAAATGCCTTAACAAGAGAAGAAGCATTAAAAGGGATGACAATATGGGCGGCAAAAGCCAATTTTGAAGAGATGGAAAAAGGAAGTTTGGAAAAAGGAAAGCTGGCAGACTTTGTAATACTGGATGCTGACATAATGAAAACAGTACCTGAAAAACTATTGCAGGTAAAAGTATTGAAAACCTTTTTGGCCGGAGAACAAGTGTACCAAAGAGAACAAATACTCATTGACGCTCCCCCTTTTTAACAACTGCATTATAAAAACAGCAACATTTTATTTTACTATTTGCAGGTAAATTGTTCAATTGGCTTAACTTTAATTATAGTTTACGCTAACTACTTTAAATATTGTTTGATGAAAAAATTTTTATCCTCCTTCCCTATTATTGCGGTTATTATTTTATTAACCAGCTGCGGTAAAGAATATAGTTCAAGCACAGGTTCTACCACTGTTACTTCTGCTAAGGTGAAAACTTATACCGAAGATATTACCTCAAATTACCTGGGTAACTCCTATACCACCTACGATCTTAGCTACGATGCCAGCGACAGGTTAGTAAGTATAATTTCGAGATCAAATTCCGGTGACAAATCTTTATTTACTTTTCCTTCTAACAATCTTTTTAGGATGGATTTATATAATAGCGGCAGCCTCGCCATACATGAAGATTTTTTCCTTAACGGCAACTTATTTATTGACAGTACTTTTCAATACAACGATACCCAGGATTCATCAACAGAAAAATATAGTTACAATATCAACAACCAGCTGGTTAAGATAAAAGAATACGACTACTCAAAAATTACCGGTGCCAAGCTTATAAATATTACTACCAACACCTATGATACCAATGGAGATATGACAGAATCTGCCGATCTCAATTCAAATGTTGATACGTATGAATATTACCTCGATTTAATTTATGCAACACCAATCGTTACCGGGCCGGCAAATATTAATTCCGCTAAAAAAAATCACCTTGTAAAAAAACGTACGCTTAAATCAAACAACTATTTAATTGGAAGCGCTGTTTTCACTTACACCTTCGATAGCAATAACCGGATCAGTACTGAAAGAGCTGTGGGTAGTGATGGTAGCATTATCATTAAAACCTACACCTATTTTTAGTTTTAAGCAAAGCCTTATAACTTATCAACTGTATCTCTTTTTCTTTTATCAATGCTTTTTCCTTTTTTGTAAAAAGAATGGAATAAATTATAATTGCCTGGAGTCTTTTTCATTTGCCAATAATCCTTTTACCATTTTATCAGCATAAATTATAGCTTCCGATATTTTGAAAGCATATTCTTTTGATGGATTTAGAATTTTTATTTCCACCCTGTGTTTGCCTTTTGGTAAATCATATTTCCAGCAAAGCTCATAACGGCGGGTAGTATAACTTGCGGGCAACTCAGGAGATTCTATTAATTTTCCGTCAACATAAACCTGTGTATGAAAAACAAAATTTGCAGTACTTGCCCATTGTGCCGTTTCTCCTTTTAAAACAAAACCGGTTCCTTCAAATTCAAAACTTGCTTCCTCTTTACTAGTTGACCATTCAACAGGAATTTTTGCAATGGGATACATGCCATCAAAACTTTTCTCAAATTTAACAGCTGCCGGTTGCTGGGCTTTAATGATAATACTGTCTCCTTTTATTTTGCCTCCATTCCTTTCAATATTTAACAGTGCATGTTTTAAGCCAACAGCATACACAGTTTCAAGGCTCATGGTGGTATATTTAAAGTCGATGTTCTCGGCCTCTTTCAATCCCATTTTCCAATACGCAGGAATTTTATCATAGCCAAGTATGGTGCCCAAAATACCACCTGCTGTTGAAGGATTACAATCTGCATCCTGCCCGCAGCGGGTGGTTATCTCCAGCGTTTTTGTAAAATCATTGCCACCATATAAAAGACCAATTACCACATAAGCCGCATTTACTTTTGCATCAATATTAAACGGAACAAAAATACCTTCTGGACACCCAATATCATTGGCCCATTTCTTTTGTACTTCTAGCCAGGTTTGTT
>JANXSR010000035.1 GCA_025352625.1 Ferruginibacter sp. | reverse complement strand
AGATCAAATAATTTTAAACAATCCTTGTTTCCCCTTAAGGGAATAGGGGAAAAACAACAAAATACAAATGGCCATTTTAAATTTTGTTAAGCCCGATAAAATTGTTCTGCAAAAAGCAAATGACTTTGAAGCTCAATTTGAATTTCGTCCGCTTGAACCTGGTTATGGTGTAACTATTGGTAATGCACTTCGCAGAGTTTTATTAAACTCCTTGGAAGGGTACGCAATTATTGGTATCAACATTGTTGGTGCTGATCATGAGTTTGCTACCATTAAAGGTATCACTGAAGATGTTACGGAAATAATCCTTAACCTTAAGCAGGTACGTTTTAAAAAGAAAGTTGAACATGAAGTTAGCAGTGAGAAAATTACGCTTTCTATAAAAAATAAAACAGAGCTTACTGCCGGTAATATTGGTGAAGCATCTTTGTCTTTTGAAGTAATGAATCCTGAATTGATTCTTTGCGTAATGGACAGCAGTGCTAAATTAGATATTGAAATTACGATCGGAAAAGGTCGTGGTTATGTACCTGCAGAAGACAACCAGGATAAGAGCACTCATTTTGGATACATTGCGGTGGATGCGATTTACACGCCTATCAAAAATGTAAAATATACCATCGAAAATACCCGTGTTGAACAACGTACGGATTTTGAAAAATTGATCATGGAAGTGATCACTGATGGTACCATTCATCCGGAAGAAGCGGTTAAGCAAGCCAGTCGTATTTTAATTCAGCATTTGATGATCATTACTGATGAAAACATCACTTTTGACACCAAAGAAGATAAGAAAGAGGATTTGGTTGACGAACAAACTTTACAATTGCGTAAAGTATTGAAAACACCGTTAGAAGATCTTGATCTTTCTGTACGTGCCTTCAATTGTTTGAAAGCTGCCAAAATCAATTCATTGAGTGAACTTGTTCAGTACGAACAGGAAGACCTGATGAAATTCAGAAACTTTGGTCAAAAATCTTTAAGTGAAATTGAGCAGGTGTTAATTGAAAGAGGCTTAGGTTTTGGAATGGATTTGAGCAAGTTGAAATTGGATGATGAGTAAAAAGTAAAACCCCCTCCGCCCCCTGAAGGGGGAACTTGGAGAATTTATAACATAAGTAGCTTACAAATCCTGACACGGTGTAAGTGAATTTTAAAACAACAATGTCATGCGTCACGGAAATAAGAACAACAATTTAAGCAGAACGGCTTCTCACAGAAAAGCCTTGCTGATGAACCTGGGTTGCCAGTTGATCACTTTTAAAAGAATTACTACTACTTTGGCTAAGGCAAAGGCTTTGCGTACTTACATTGAGCCATTGATTACCAAAACAAAGCATACAGCAACCAAAGAGCAGATTATGCACAATCATCGCATTGTGTTTAGTTACCTTAATGATAAAGCAGCTGTAAAAGAATTGTTTACTGTGGTAGCTCCGAAAATTGCGAGCCGTCCCGGTGGTTACACACGTGTTATTAAACTAGGTGCAAGAACCGGTGATAACGCAGAAATGGCAATGATTGAACTGGTTGACTTTAATGAAATTTACGGTAACAGTATCGTTAAAGCAGCTGCAGAGGAACCAGCTAAGAAAACAAGGCGTAGTGGTGGTGCTAAAAAGAAAACAGCAGATACCTCAGCAGTTGAAGAAGCTGTAGAAGTTAAAGCTGAAACAACTCCGGAAGATAAAGCAACTCCCGAAGCATAAATGGTAAAATTTAATTTACATATAGCTCCGATATTTTTATCGGAGCTTTTTTATGACCTTGTCTGAAACTTTTTGTGCAGACATAACATTAAAAGTGTGTAAAAAATAATTGTATAATCAATCACCGAATCCTTTTCTTTGCAAAACTTTTAAAAAATAATGGCAGCAGCAACACAAAAAAAATCAGCTATTTTATTGCTAAAAGATGGTACCGTTTTTTACGGTCATGCTTTTGGTAAAATAGGCACCACCACCGGAGAAATTTGTTTTAATACCGGTATGACTGGTTACCAGGAAGTTTTTACTGACCCCAGTTATTACGGACAGATTTTGATCATGAACAATGTACATATTGGTAACTATGGTGTTAAGGAGGTGGATGTGGAAAGCGATGGAGTAAAAGTAAAAGGTGTTATTGGTAGAAACCTGGAAGAAAAATATTCACGTTTTCTGGCGGAGGAATCTTTGCAACAGTATTTTGAACAGCAGAGGGTTGTAGCTATTGACGATGTGGACACAAGGGCGTTGGTAGAACATGTTCGTGTGCAAGGTGCAATGAACTGCATTATCTCATCCGAAATTACAGACCTCGGAATATTAAAAGCGGAGCTGGATAAAGTGCCTTCCATGGATGGACTTGAACTGGCTTCGGTTGTTTCTACCAAAGAAGCTTATTTTGCTGGTGACCCTGAAAGTAAAATACGGGTAGCTGTACTAGATTATGGCATCAAAAAAAATATACTGAATTGCCTGGTTGAAAGAGGTGCTTATGTAAAAGTACACAATGCCAAAACAAGTTTTGAAGAACTACAGGAATTTGAGCCCAATGGATATTTTATAAGCAATGGACCCGGAGATCCTGCACCAATGGATTATGCAGTTACAACCATCAAACAGATACTTGCTTTAGACAAACCTCTTTTTGGTATTTGCCTTGGTCACCAGTTGCTGGCCCTTGCCAATGATATACCGACTTTTAAAATGCACCATGGGCACAGGGGATTAAACCATCCCGTAAAAAATGTTATCAGCGGAAAAAGCGAGATTACGACCCAAAACCATGGCTTTGGTGTAAACCCAGACGCAGTAAGGGCTTCCGCTACCGTAGAGATTACACACCTGAATTTGAATGATGATTCAATAGAAGGCATCCGCATGAAAAATAAGCCTGCGTTTTCGGTACAGTATCATCCCGAAGCAACACCTGGACCACACGATAGCCGTTATTTGTTTGATGAATTCATTGCTTCGATCATTAAAAATTAAGCATCAGGAGTCTGAAACTTTAGGTGTTTTACTGAGACTTGGATGACTACTCTTAATTCGAGTAATTCGTGCTTTAAAATTCGTGCAATAAAATAGTATCTTATATTCGTAGTATGAACATTGCAATCATTAACGGTCCAAACTTAAATTTACTCGGCACAAGAGAACCGGATGTTTATGGCAACCAGACTTTTGAGCAGTATTTGGAGGAATTGAAAACGATCTATCCTCAATGCCAGTTTCATTATTTTCAAAGTAACATAGAAGGTGAATTGATTGACGAAATACAGCGCATTGGTTTTACTTATGATGGTATCATTTTAAATCCCGGTGGCTATACTCACACTTCGGTTGCTTTAGGCGATGCTATTGCAGCCATTACTACTCCGGTGGTTGAAGTGCATATTTCCAATATTTTCGGACGGGAGGAATTTAGAAAATTGTCTCACATTTCTGCAAAAGCCAAAGGCGTAATCAGCGGGCTTGGTTTAAAAGGATACGCCCTTGCCGTAGGTTATTTTTTATAAATCAGTTATGTCGCTTTCCGGCAAATTTCCTTTTCAACACTTCCTGCACAGGGATGTTGTCCAGTTTACTTTCAAGCCATGAAATAATATCCAGGTATATAAAAGCCCTGGTTTCAAAACGGTTATTTTGCAGGGTTTTTAATTTTACCAATAATTTTTCCAGTTCCGGCTTAATTGTTCTAACAGACAAATGAAAAGACTTGCGTATAAATTTAAAGATCTCCTCTTCCACCACACTTAAGTTTTGCATCTTAGCCATAAAACGGTACACAGATTTTATCAATGAATCTAATATCTCTTCATTGCCCAATTCATAATGTGCTATCAGGTGCAATAACCTGCTGTAACACTGCAGGTCGGTACGAAGATCTACCCTCCAGTTAATGATTTTATTGAGGTAGTCGATTGCCCGTTCATAATCGCCGCTTCCAAAATACAGGCAGGCAATTTTATAATCAAAAACCAGTATCCTGTGCCGGTCCATATAAATTTCATACTCCTTTATTTTATTTTCAATTCCAGGAATCAATTGCAGCCCCTCTGTAAAACTACCTTCTAAAAAATGCTTGTTAAAGATAGAGATGGTGCGGTACACAAAGCACTGGATACGATTGTTTACATTGTTCAACACAACATCACTGTTGCTGAATTTTTCAAACACTTCCAGGGTTTCTTTTAGTTTCTGATGGTTGCCAAGATCAAAATGAGAGCCCATCAGGTTGTGCATACCCTTGATGTAATGTCCTGTTTCAATGTTGATCATAAAAGGTTCCCGCTCAAAAAGATTCACCCATTTTTGTGTGTACCTGTAATATTGCAAAAAATCCTGCCGGATAAAGGCATTCCAGCAATAGCTTTGATAGAGGTATAATTTTTCGTAAAAGTGTTTGCACTGATTGGTTTTATCACCCAGGTTTTCAATAAAAAAATGCTGCACTTCTGCATCTTCTTTTTCATTGCGGCTATGCCCGTTTTGTATGTACCAGCTATACAACTGAAGCGAAAGATTGGATAGTTCAGATGTAAGTGTTAAACTGTGGCTTACTTCGGTTGTCTCTTTACTCAACTGTTCGGCCCTGTTTTGAATACTCCTCGTGATATACAGCGATTCAATACTTTTTTCAAAAAACAATGCCTGCTGAAAATAGGTGAACTGGTTGTTTGCTTTTGCAATATCCTTCATCCTGTCTAAAACTTTCAGGCTTTGCAGGTAAAGTCCTTTGTTATATAAAATACGGGCATGGTCCATCTGCTCATTTAACTGGATGTCTATATTCGCTTCATCATTGATCAATCGCAGGCTGCTGAGTATCTGCTTGTACAAATGGGCCTTTAAATTACTAAGCTGCTGTTTTTTTATCGTCTCGTTTTTCTTCAGCAAAAAAGCTTCATCATAATAGTCCATCCTGTCAAGCGCATCAAACAATTGTACGCTCTTTAATTCTTCGCCTGATGCATTGCGGTTGGCATACAGCTTAAAATTGCGCTTTTCACTCTTCTCAAGTGATTTAATTAGCTGAAACAAGGTATCTGTACTTCGGTTGGGCATCGTAATTTACTTTCTTTGAAACCCTTACTGGTTATGTATTTGCTCCAAAAATGATTTGTTTATGAAGCGTAAAAAAGGTTATATTTTGTTAAAATACGCCCGTATTATAAAGGTATATTCGTAAAGTAAGCGTAAAATTATTTAACGGCATTGCACTGGTAACAAAAATAATTAAACCTCCCCGTATTAAAACAAGCGATTTCTATGTCTGACAATAAGATAAATATTTTTGACACTACTCTCCGGGATGGAGAGCAGGTGCCTGGTTGCAAACTGAATACCAAGGAAAAAATAGAGCTCGCCCTGAAGCTGGAAGAACTGGGTGTTGATATTATTGAGGCAGGTTTTCCTATTTCTTCACCAGGCGATTTTAATTCGGTCAACGAAATTTCTAAAATAATTAAAAATGCCTCGGTTTGCGGGTTGACAAGGGCTGTTCAAAAAGATATAGAAGTAGCAGCCGAAGCATTAAAATATGCTGTTCGCCCAAGAATTCATACAGGTATCGGCACTTCTGATCTGCACATTAAATCAAAATTTAATTCAACACAGGAAGAGATTTTACAAAGAGCCATTCAATGCGTACAATGGGCAAAAAATTATGCGGATGATGTGGAGTTTTATGCAGAAGATGCAGGCCGTACCAGCAATGAATACCTCGCCAGGGTGGTAGAAGCTGTAATAAGGGCAGGTGCTACGGTGGTAAACATCCCCGACACAACTGGCTATTGCCTGCCACACCAGTATGGAGAAAAGATTGCTTACCTCGTAAACAATGTACCCAATATTGATAAAGCAGTTATTTCCTGTCATTGCCACAATGACCTTGGGTTGGCAACAGCCAATTCTATTGCAGGCATCATCAATGGAGCAAGACAAATAGAATGTACTATTAACGGGTTGGGTGAAAGAGCCGGCAATACTTCACTAGAAGAAGTAGTGATGATCATCAAACAACACAAAGACATGGGTTTCTATACCAATGTAAATGCTAAACAATTATATCCTTTGAGCCAACAGGTAGCAGAAACCATGCGCATGCCGGTACAGTGCAATAAAGCCATTGTGGGTAGCAATGCTTTTTCACATTCCTCCGGTATTCACCAGGATGGATTTTTAAAAGACGCATTGACTTACGAAATTATTAATCCTGTAGAAGTTGGAGCAGAAGAGTCAAAGATTGTACTAACGGCAAGGAGTGGCCGCAGTGCCCTGGCACACCGGTTTCAAAAATTAGGCTACCAATTTACAAGAAATGATATTGATGTTTTATACCAGGAATTTTTACAGGTGGCAGACAGTAAAAAGGAAGTGATGGAAGAAGATCTGAATGCTTTGGCAAAAGCATATAGTGCACCAGTGGCAGTTTAGATTTTTGGGGCCAGACAGAAGTATTTCAATATTACTTCATTGGCGTCGCACTCTTGTACCACAAAACTATATTGAACTTTTATTGTGTTTTATGATTCATTTAGCA
>JANXSR010000017.1 GCA_025352625.1 Ferruginibacter sp. | reverse complement strand
TTAACTTTTATTGGTTCTGGCCTTGGACTGATAAGTTCTGTCTCGTCTTATGTTAGGGCAGAAAAGGCCTATAAGGACATGGTGGATGCCCAAGATAAAATGTCGGAAGCCCCTGCATTTGTAAAAAAAATGATGGGGCCTGAAATGGTTGAAATTACCAGAAAGTCAATGGAAAATAAATTGCCCATTTTATTATTGGGGCTTGTTGCTACTGCCCTGTGCGTATATGGAGCCATCGAAATGCGCAAATTAAAAAAGCAGGGATTTATACTTTGGTTAGTAGGAGAAATACTGCCTATTGTTGCAGGATTAATTTTTATAGGAACAGGCATGTTTAGTGGTTTTACCATGATTTTCATGCTTTTTCCGATAGTGTTCATTATTCTTTATGCGGTGCAAAGAAAATACCTGGTGTATTAATTTTAACTGCCGATAAATTTTTATTTAAAATGCAGGTTTGGTTTGATAAGATTTATTTTTCAAGCTGCGCCTGCATTCTTTTTACCCTGTCTTCCAGTTGTTCTGAAGAAACATTTTCTCTCATGCTATCAACTTTTAACGGAAAGCAAAAAGGCGTTAGCCGCTCCGGAAATTTGATAACAATGTTGCCGTTTTGTATGCGTTGCAACATGTTGCGTAACCGCACTTCTTCCATCTGTTGGTCCAATACTTCCTGGTAGGCTTGTCTTAATAAAATATTTGTTGGATCATATTCACTAAAAACGCTGAATAATAGACTGGCACTGTTTTGCAGGTGTTTCGTTTTTACATATTCACCCGGCGTTCCCTGAAATATTAATCCCCCAATCACCGCTACATCCCTGAATTTACGCTTGGCCATTTCCATACTATTTACCGAACGCTGGATATCTGCAAAAAGGTTTTCCAGGCTGAACAATTCATACACATTGGTATCATCAACAGGTATGGGCTGATCGCTCAATAATTCAAAACCATAATCGTTCATGGCAAAACTAAAAGTGATCGGTGTAATGCGGCTGATGCGGTAAGCCAGAATGGCCGCCATGGCTTCATGTACCAGCCTGCCTTCAAACGGATACACAAATAAATGAAAGCCATCTTTGGTTTCAATATGTTCTACCAGCAGTTCATTTTCTTTTGGTATGTGTGATAAGGTTTCCTGCAAATCGAAGAGTGGTTTTAGCACTGTTAATTCCGGATTATTTAATTTCTCTTTTTTTGTAAGCAACTGGCCATTCATTTCAAAAGCCCTATCGAAAGTTTTACGCAACATGATGCCAAGGTTGGCGCTTAATGGCATACGGCCCCCATTCCAACTTGGTACGATTGACTTTTTTGAAGTTGATTTTTTTACAATTGCCGTCATGTCTTTGATCATTACAAATTCCAGGTTTCTGCCCGCCAACGTAAACACATCACCAGGTTGCAACCTTGAGATAAAATATTCTTCAATAACACCCACATAGCCGCCACTTAAAAATTTTACTTTCAGCATAGAGTCGCTAACGATAGTACCAATGTGCATCCTGTGACGCATGGCAATGCGGCGGTTGGTGATTTGATAGATGCCATCAATTACTTCAATTTTCTTGTATTCATCATATTGTTGCAAAGCAGTACCTCCGGCCGTTAAAAAAAATAATAATTGCTGCCATTCGTCTTCGGTGATATGATGATAGCAATGGGTATTTTTTACTTCTATAAATATTTCGGCAGGAACAAAACCGTCTGATACCGCCAGTGTGCAGAGGTATTGCGCCAGCACATCAAAGCACAACAACATCGGTTCCCTGCTTTCAATAAATGTCTGGCTGATGGCTTCTTTTAATGCCGCAGCTTCTACCAGTTCCAATGAATGCGTTGGTAAAAAAAAGATTTTACTGGTAGCATCGGGCTGATGACCGCTGCGGCCTGCCCTTTGTAAAAACCTGGCTACACCTTTCGGGGAGCCCACCTGTATTACCGTATCCACCGGGCGAAAATCTACACCCAGGTCAAGACTGGCAGTACACACCACTGCTTTTAATTTGCCGGTGTGCAGATTGTCTTCTACCCATAATCGTAAGTCCTGCTCAATGCTGCCATGGTGCAAGGCAATGGCACCCGATAGTTCTGGTGCCACATTCAACAGGGCTTGGTACCACCTTTCCGTCATGCCACGGGTGTTGATGAAGATGAGGGTGGTCTTGCTATTGTTGATGATGGGAATTACTTTTTCTACCAGCTTTAACCCAAGGTGCCCTGCCCATGGATATTTTTCTATCTCATCGGGTATGATGGATTCTATCTCGATCTTTTTGTTGACGATGGCTTTTATAATTTTTCCGGGTGATGATCCATTGTCATTTAAAGAAGCCAGCAGTACTTCTTTGGCTTGCTCCAGGTTGCCAATAGTGGCTGATATTCCCCAGACCGATAATTTACTGTTTGCTGTTTTTCGTTTTTGGTTGGGCGCATTCAGCTTTAATATCGTTGCAGTTGGTGATGTTTTTCTGCAACCTATTATTCTTGCAATGGCCAGCTCTACCTGTACGCCTCTTTTGCTGCCGAGTAATTCGTGCCATTCATCTACTGCCAGAATTTTTAAGCTTTCAAAAACTTCCCGATAATTTTTTTGTGCTAGCAGTAAATGCAGACTTTCCGGCGTAATGATGAGCACTTCGGGCATCTGCCTTTTTTGTTTCTGCCGGTCGCTCATGGTGGTGTCACCATTACGAATACCTACTTTCCAGTTCATCCCCAATTCCAAGATCACTTCTTCCATGCCCCGGCCAATGTCTTTGGCCAGGGCACGCAATGGGGTTATCCAGATGAGTTGTAAACCACTTTTTATTTTTGTTTGATAAGTATCCGGATATTGGTTAATAAAATTAATCACAGCACCTAAAAATACAGAGAAGGTTTTGCCACAACCTGTTGGTGCATTTACCAAACCACTTTTACCAAGGATAATTTCCTGCCAGGTTTGTTCCTGAAATAAAAAAGGATGATGACCTTTTGCAGCCAGCCAATTATTGATGATGGAGTACCCTTTGGTAGATTGTAGTTTCAAGAAATGGGTTTACTGTTGTTGGTTTGTTATTGTAGGTTTTACCGGCGTTGTAAATTATTGTCCGGGCTAAGAAGCAATGTGCATCTGCATTGGCGTCGCACTCTTGTACTTTTATACCTTTGTTGAACTTCGACTTCTCTAATTGACTTTCAGCTCTGCTCATAGCCAGTTTAGCGACCCTGCTCAGAATAAAATCGGCCACACTTCTATCTCGGCCCCTTTACTTTTTAAGCTTTAATTCAGGCAATATTTTTTACTACTGTTTCTGTAGATAAAATTTCTGTACAAATGAATTTGATTAGCAACTTTTAAAAAACTTACCCGGAACTTCTTCCAGCATAGCTTCAATTTTTTTAGCGGCATTGGTAATGGAGAGCCCGCCAAGATTGGTGCAGCGTAATGTATGATGAATTTGATCACCAACGGCTTTAATAGTTTCTATCACTTCGTCTAAAGGGATCAGTTGTTCGTAATTTGATAAAGCCATGTTGGCGCAGGACATTGCATTTGTTGCAGCCATAACATTTCTTCCTAAACAAGGAGCTTCTACCCGGTTGCCAATGGGATCGCAAATAATACCTAAAGAGTTTTGTAAAGCCAATGATGAAGCAGCAATGCATTGTACCAGCGTGCCCCCTTTCATTTCTACAATGGCTGCTGCTGCCATACCGCCACCCGATCCGGTTTCGGCCATACAGCCACCAACCTCCGCCGCAAATGTGGCATGTGCTGCAATGAATACACCAATCAATCCGGCAGATAACATTCCTTTTACCAACTCATCTTCGTGCAACTGCATAGCGTGTGCTGTGCCAAACAAAGCGCCGGGCAAAGCTCCGCAACTTCCGGCGGTAGGTGCGGCAACAATTACACCCATCGAACTCTTAACTTCCATCATGGCGCTTACATACATAATGATGCGGTTGTTGGCGTCGCCACCTACTAATTTATTAGCTTCCAGTTTTTCTTTAAACTGTAAAGACTGGCTCCCTAAAATACGGTCTTCATAATGCGTTCCTTTTAATCCCAGCTCAATAGCATTGCCCATGATGTGAATGATGCTGCGCATCTTTTCAAATACTTCTACGGCTGTAATATTTCCCCTGGCCATTTCGTAATCAACTGCCAGTTGCCACAGGGCTTTATTTTTACCGGCATTGTATTCCATCATCTCATTGCAGGTAATAAAAGGTACCTGTAAATTTTTACGAGCCATTACCGGTAAAACAGGTTGCAGTTGTTTGATGAACAAAACACCATCCATTGCCTGCAGCTCTTTGCAAATCCCCTCCTCTAAAAAGGCCTGCGATTTAATTTCAATGAATGATATTTCACCTTTATGAAATTCAATGTCATCAAACTTAACAGAAGCTTTTAAAAACGCAATGATGTTTTCGGGCTTGTCACAATAAATCAATGTTTCAAAATAATCTCCGGCCATGCAAACCGGTACCTCGTCAATGGCAATCACTTCTATCATGCCGCCGCCGGTGGAGATAGCGGTTAACCTTCTTGTTTCTTTATTGTTGTGCAGCGTTATTTTATACAGGTTGGGATGGCCGTTGCCAATGTCAACAATATTGATGGTAACACTGATGCCTGCAGTTACAATAAATTTAGCTGATTCCGGCAAGCGTTCATCATGGGCTTCCCATCCTAAAAAACCGCCAAACAATCCCATATCCGATCCCTGGCTTTTGTGTGTGGTTGCCAGTGAACCATTGGGATCAAATTCTATCAGGATGTCTTTTATATTTTCATCCATCAAATCTCTGCACAAACGTGCGATGCGTAAAGATGCCGCACAGTGTGAACTGGATGGGCCCCGCATTACAGGACCGATTACATCATTGAATATGCTGGGATATTTGCTCATATTGATAGTTAAGTTACAAAATATTCTTTGTGATAATTACAAATTATCCTTCCAGAATTTTTCCATACTGCGCCGCATATGCAGGGTGGTATTTTTGCCCTGGCTGATGCTATGATCCCTCATAGGGTAGGATAACATGGTAAACAACTTATTGTTTTTAATAAGTTCATTTGCCAGCATTTCAAAATTCTGGTAATGCACATTGTCATCGCCGGTGCCATGAATGATCATCAGGTTGCCCTCCAGTTTACCGGCATGCGTTAAGGGCGAACCATCCCGATAGCCCGCAACATTATCGTTTGGTAAACCCATGTAGCGTTCCTGGTAAATATTATCATACAATGTTTGTAAGGCGACAAAGGAAACAGCGATACCGGTTTTATAAACATCCGCATGGCGAAACATACAATGCAAAGTCATTTGCCCGCCGCCGCTCCAGCCCCAGATGCCAATACGTTTTTCATCAATAAAAGAATACGTGGCCACAATTTTTTTAGCAGCCTTCGCCTGGTCATCGGCAGCCATTAAACCAATCTGGCGGTAAATACATTTTCTAAAATCACGGCCACGTGGTACCCGGGTGCCACGGTTATCAATGCTTACAACAATATAATCCAACTGGTTGCTTAGGTATTGGTGCCAGAGGTTATCGCCGGTGCTCCAGTTATCCTGAACGGTAGAGCCAGCAGGCTCTCCATACACATGAATTAAGAGCGGGTATTTTTTTTGCGGATCAAAATTGGTGGGCTTTATCATCCAGGCATCCAGTACCACATCGCCGATATCTACTTTAAAAAATTCTTTGTTACGCAAACCCAGTTCATTCATTTTTGTTTTTAATGTGGCATTGTCCTCCAGTAATTTTATTTCTTTATGGGTATTAAGATCGATGAGCGAAATTCGGCGTGGCGTTGTTGCATTTTCAAAACTATGGATGGCATATTTTGCATCGGCAGATATTTGATAACTATGTTGACCTGCCATATCTGCTGGCGAAACCCTTTCTGCTTCTCCGTTTCCATCCAGCCTGCTGCGGTATAAATAACGTTGCGTAAAATTCTCCGGCGAAGCAATATAATACACAAAGCCTCCAACAGGATCAATACAATTTATATTCACCACATCAAAATTTCCTTTGGTGATGAGGTCCATTTTCTTCCCATCACGCGACACTTTATACAAGTGCAGCCAGCCATCTTTTTCACTGGTCCAGGTAAAAGATTTTGTATTATCAAGCCATACAATGTTATCATGTATATCCAAAAAAGCTTCGTCTTTATCGGTTAAAATATTTTTAAGCAACATGGTTTTTGTATTGCCCACCCAAACAGTATTGGTGTTTTGCAAACGGTTCAGTTGCTGTATCATCACTTCATCAGAGCCGGGTATATAATCCATCCGGGCCAGGTAATTATTTTGTGGATCGCCAGGTACAGCAAACCATTTTGTTTTTCCGCCTGCGGCGGATACAACACCCACCTTAACGGCAGAGTTGGCCGTGCCCACTTTTGGATAGGGCAATGGAATTGGTTTTGAATAATTGGAATCCACATTGTCGATCATGTAAAATGTGCCCACGCCCTTTGTATCCGATTGCCAGTAAGCGATATTTTTGCCATCGGGGCTCCAGCGAAAACCATCCCGGTCATCCAGTTCTTCCTCATATACCCAATCGAATGTTCCGCTAATAATATTGCCGCCCCCGTCTTTTGTCAACTTTGTACTTACGCCTGTAGCAATATCTTCTGCGTAAATATTCAACTTGCTTACATACGCCACTCTTGCACCATCGGGAGAAAATTTAGCAAACATAAGTGTAGCCGCTTCAAGCCCTTTGCCCAGTTGTGTTAGTTTGCCATTGGTAAGATTCAATACCCAATAATCGCCTCTTGAATTTTGCCGCCATACTTTACGGGTATTGGTAAAAACCAATAGCTTGCTGTTATCATCGCTCCATATATAATTATCAACAGGCAATGGTTTACTTGCCCCTGAAGGAATAAGTTGTTTGGCATTTACCAAAATATTTCTTGCACCGCTGGCTGCATCGTACACAACAATATCACTTCCTTTTGCATCAGCATTAGCCTCAATGGTTG
>JANXSR010000016.1 GCA_025352625.1 Ferruginibacter sp. | reverse complement strand
GGCAATCTAAAACTAAAGACACAGCAACCAATTATGCTAATGCAACGCCAACCGATAATTTCTTTCTTACAACCAAAACAAAAGCTGCAGGCAAATTTCAAATTGTGCTTGAAGTAAAAGAGGGTACTGTAAATGAATTGTATAAGGGAACTGTTGATATTTCAAAAGGCGATGCCTTTTCATTAAAATCAGTAACCAGTAAATTGTTGGTAAGGACACTTGTAGAAGTGAAATAAAGTTGGCTTTTTATGTTAAGTTTTAACAGTAGGTCACTTCAATTTTTAGAATACTCATTAATAAAAATAAACACGCTTAAAGTATGAAAAACGTTTATCTCTTTTTAATTTCTATCAACCTGTTTGCAGTAGCAACTGCGCAAACTCCACAGCTTGGTAAAAACTCAGTAAAGGAAGTTATTGCTGCAATGACACTTGAAGAAAAAGTAAAACTCCTTGTAGGTAATGGTTTTAAAATGCCGGGAATGACTCCACCGGGAGGACCTGTTATTGGGACAACGCAGGATAAGGTACCTGGTGCCGCAGGAACAACTTTTGCTATTCCACGTTTGGGCATTCCCACTATAGTTGTATCAGATGGGCCGGCAGGTTTACGAATTGACCCCATCAGAAACGGAGACAGTTCCAAAACATTTTATGCTACAGCATGGCCTATTGCTACATTGCTTGCATCAAGCTGGGATACAGCCTTGGTTAAAAAAGTAGGCGTTGCTTTTGGCGGTGAAGTACATGAGTACGGCGTAGATATTTTACTGGCACCTGCATTAAATATTCACCGCAACCCATTGGGCGGAAGAAACTTTGAATACTATTCCGAAGATCCCGTTGTGGCAGGCAATATAACTGCCGCCATTGTAAATGGTATTGAGTCAAATGGCGTTGGTACAAGCATTAAACACTATGCTGCCAACAACCAGGAAACAAATAGAAATACGGTTAACACCATTGTAAGTGAAAGGGCATTGAGAGAAATTTATTTGAGAGGGTTTCAGATAGCAGTAAAAAAATCGCAACCATGGACGGTAATGAGTTCTTACAATTTACTTAACGGAACATACACTTCACAGGAATATGATTTACTGACAACAATCTTAAGAAAGGAATGGGGTTTCAAAGGTTTTGTAATGACAGATTGGTTTGGTGGTAAAGATCCGGTTGCACAAATGAAAGCGGGTAACGATTTAATAATGCCCGGCACTCCACAACAAACAAAAACTATTGTAGCAGCAGTTGAACACGATTCACTAAGTGTAAAAGTGCTGGATGAAAATGTGGAAAGAATGCTGAATATTATTTTGGAGTCGCCTGCGTTTAAAGGCTATAAATTTTCAAATAAACCAGATCTGGTTAAAAATGCAGCACTTTCACGGGCAGCAGCTACAGAGGGAATGATACTGCTAAAAAATAAGGAGGCAGCTCTTCCATTTGCAAAAAATACCAACAAAATTGCATTGTTTGGTAACAATGGATATGATTTGATTGCAGGCGGTACAGGAAGTGGCGATGTGAACAAGGCGTACACTGTTTCATTGGTGCAAGGTTTAGCCGGTGCTGGTTATACTGTTGATAATGGTTTAAAAAATATTTATACCAGCTATCTAAGTGCCGAAAAAATTAAGCATCCTAAAAAGGGTTTCATCGAAGAGTTTATGCACCCCACGCCACCCATTGTAGAATTTGTTACTGATAATAATCTGGTTACTCAAAAAGCAGCAGAAACTGATATTGCTGTAATTGCCATCGGCAGAAATGCAGGTGAAGGCAGCGACAGAAAATTACCGGGTGATTATTTTTTGAATGAAACAGAAAAAGTATTGATAAAAACTATTGCCAATGCTTTTCATGCACAGCATAAAAAAGTAGTGGTAGTAGTAAATTCAGGAGGTGTAATTGATGTGACGGAATGGAGGGATGAAGCAGATGCAATTTTGATGGCATGGCAGCCGGGTCTTGAAGGTGGCAATGCGATTGCAGATATCCTGAGCGGAAAAGTAAATCCATCAGGAAAGTTAGCAACAACCTTTCCTGTAGCCTATCAGGATGTTCCTTCCGCAAAAAGTTTTCCAGGTAAAGAATTTCCTGAACAGGCTGTAACAGGTATGATGGGCATGAAACAAGTACCTGCCGAAGTAACTTATGAAGAAGGTATTTATGTAGGCTACCGTTATTACAATACTTTTAAAGTGAAACCTGCTTATGAATTTGGTTATGGGTTATCCTACACCAATTTTACCTACAGTAATCTTGCTTTAAGTTCAGCAAGTTTTAATGGTAAGTTAACTGCAACGATAACAGTGACCAATAGCGGTAAAGTTGCCGGTAAAGAAGTGGTACAGTTATACATCAGCGCACCTGCTGCTAAACTAACTAAACCAGCAGAAGAGTTGAAAGCATTTGCAAAAACAGAACTCTTGCAGCCGGGTAAAAGCCAAACTATTCAATTTGTTATTACTGCGGATGACCTTGCTTCATTTGATACCAATAGCACTTCGTGGATAGCAGAAGCTGGAAAATACACAGTAAAAGCCGGCGCATCATCTGAGGATATAAAGAAAATGGTGTCTTTTCAATTAGCAAAAGATATGGTAACCGAAAAATGTAATAAAGTATTGATTCCTCAAGTGGAGATCAAAGAATTGAAGAAATAATTTCGTTGATTGTATATTATTAAGCCCCCGCTCATGAGCAGGGGCTTTTTGTTTGTTTGGGTATTGTACTTGCTTTAGGTAAATTTGCAGCGCTTACATTAAAATAATACTTAAACAATTATTGTAATCGGTGTTTTAAAAAGCGAAGAGTGATTATTCCTTAGCATGTTATTGTGATTTGAAGACGATCAACAGGGGTATATGGTACAAGGGAGTGATCCGCCACGGCGGACAAGCTACAACGATGCTTAATAGTAGTGCAAATGTTAAGTACAAAATGAATTTATGACAGATCCAAAGAGATATTTAATTACTTCGGCATTGCCTTATGCCAACGGGCCCAAACATATCGGGCATTTAGCGGGAGCTTATTTGCCGGCAGATATTTATGTGCGCTATTTAAGGGCACAAAAAAAGGATGTAGTGTATGTATGTGGCAGTGATGAACATGGTGCTGCTATTACCATCCAGGCGATGAAGGAAGGTACCACTCCAAGGGAAATTGTAGACAAGTACCACGCCATGCTAAAAAGCAATATGGCCGATCTGGGTATTTCGTTTGATATTTATCACCGTACTTCTGCACCCATTCATCATGAAACTGCTCAGGAATTTTTTACTGCACTAAATGATAAAGGCGACCTGGAAGTAAAAGATACCGAGCAATATTTTGATGAAGAGGCCAACACCTTTTTAGCCGACCGTTACATTGTGGGCACTTGTCCGGTTTGTGGTAATGAAAATGCTTTTGGCGATCAGTGCGAAAGATGTGGCACGTCATTAAGCCCGGAGGAATTGATTAATCCACGAAGTACTTTAAGCGGTAATGCACCGATAAAAAAAGCTACCAAACACTGGTATCTGCCATTGAACAGGCATGAAGAGTTTTTGCGAAAATGGATCCTGGAAGATCATAAAAACGATTGGAAAGCGAATGTATTGGGCCAGTGTAAAAGCTGGCTGGATGCAGGCCTTCAACCAAGGGCTGTAACCCGTGATTTGGATTGGGGCATTGCATTGCCGGAAAATGTTGAAGGAGGAAAGGGCAAAGTATTGTACGTTTGGTTTGATGCTCCTATCGGTTACATCAGTGCTACCAAACAGTGGGCACTGGACAATGACAAAGACTGGAAACCTTACTGGTACAATGAAGATACCAAACTGGTTCATTTTATCGGAAAGGACAATATTGTTTTTCATGCCATTATTTTTCCGGTGATGTTAAAGTTGCATGGAAATGTGTTGCCGGACAATGTACCCAGTAATGAGTTTATGAACCTGGAAGGAGATAAGATGAGTACCAGTCGTGGATGGAGCATTGAAATGGATGATTACATCAATGATTTTGTAAAGAAGGAAAATGGCGGTGACCAGATGGTGGATGCATTGCGTTATTATTTAAATGCCATTGCGCCCGAAACAAAGGACAGCGAATTTACCTGGAAGGGATTTCAGGATACGGTGAAGGGTGAACTGGTGGATGTATTTGGCAATTTTGTAAACAGGGCTTTTGTGCTGATGCATAAATTATGCAAGGGAAAAGTACCGCCATTGCATGCGGATATGCTGGATGATGCTGACAGGAATATGTTTGCTGAAATAGCCAATACCAAAGCCACCATTGAGAACTTAATTGAAGGATACAAATTCAGGGATGCACAATATGAAGTAATTGACCTTGCAAGAAAAGGCAATAAATACATGCAGGATAAGCAGCCGTGGATCGTAGCGAAAAAGGCCTCCCTGCCCTCCGAAGGAGGGTTCTTGAATGCTTCAAATGAAACAGTAAAGCCTTCTGATTTTAACAGCTCTGAGAACCCTCCTTTGGAGGGCAGGGAGGCTCAGAAACTTATTGACAACTGTCTGCACATTTGTTTACAACTTACTGCAAACCTGGCTGTTTTTATCAATCCTTTTTTACCATTTGCCGCAAAGAAAATGTGCTACATGATGAAGGTGGTAGATAAGGTGCTGGACTGGCAAAATGCAGGTAAACCCAATTTGTTAAGCGTAGGCTATTCATTGAGAGAACCGCAACTATTGTTCAGAAAAATTGATGATACAGAAGTAGCTGAACAGGTGGAGAAATTAAAAATTAAAAGCGAAAGAATAAAAATGGAAAAGGCCTCCCCCAACCCCTCCAAAGGAGGGACTTTAGACCCTGTAAATTCAAAAGATGTTTTTAAAGTTGCAGCCTCTGAGAATCCCCTTTCGGGTGGCAGGGGGGCTGAGATTACTTTTGATGATTTTGCAAAAATAGATTTGAAAGTTGGCACCATTTTATCCGCTGAAAAAGTAGCAAAGGCTGATAAATTATTAAAATTAGAAGTTGACCTTGGATTTGAAATAAGAACCATTGTAAGCGGCATTGCATTACATTTTGAACCTGCTACTATTGTGGGTAAACAAGTTACGGTCGTTACCAATCTTGCCCCAAGAAAAATGAGAGGCATTGAAAGCAATGGGATGATCCTGATGGCGGAAGATGCAGATGGGAAATTAAAATTTGTAAACCCTGATGAAGCAGTGAAGAACGGAAGTGGAGTGAGTTAGCAATTGCTTATTCAGGGGCAATGTAATTTTACTTTTTTTTACAATAGTAAACAGGCTTTTACAGCCTGTTTTTATTTTTTATGATGCTTTTATAAATTGTCTTAATTTCGATTTACGAAATTAGTTGTTTAACTAACTATTTTAATAAATATTAATAATTGCATAAAGAACAGACATATGAAAAGAATCATAAAAAAAGTAGCAGTATTGGGAAGTGGTGTAATGGGGAGCAGAATTGCCTGTCACTTTGCAGGTGTAGGTTTGCAGGTATTATTACTGGATATCCAGCCCAAAGATTTACCGGCAGATGCAAAAGTTTCTGATAAAAACAAGATAGTAAATGATGCGTTGGCAGCAGCTATTAAATCTAATCCATCGCCTGTTTACACCAAAGATGTAGTAAAGAAAATTACCATAGGCAACTTCACAGATAACATGAAAGACATTGCCCAATACGATTGGGTTATTGAAGTGGTGGTAGAACGGCTGGATATCAAACAATCCATTTTTACAGAGGTTGAAAAATACCGTACACCCGGTACATTAATCACTTCCAATACCTCGGGCATTCCCATTCACATGATGACGGAAGGCAGAAGTGAGGATTTTAAAAGGCATTTTTGTGGTACCCACTTTTTTAATCCGCCCAGGTATTTGCGGTTGCTTGAAATTATTCCAACGTCATTTACAGATACAGCAATAGTAGATTTTTTAATGGATTATGGTAGCCTGCAATTGGGGAAAACTACGGTGTTGTGCAAAGATACGCCTGCATTTATTGCCAACCGTATTGGTGTGTTTGGCATGATGGCGATTATGAATACGATGGACAAGTTGCAGTTATCGGTTGATGAAATTGATGCCCTCACCGGGCCAATTATCGGTCGTCCCAAATCAGCAACCTTTCGTACTGCAGATGTGGTAGGTATTGATACATTGGTTAAAGTGGCAAAAGGGGTGTATGAGAATTGTCCGGATGATGAAGCAAAAGAACAATTCGTTATTCCGGCGTGGTTAAATAAAATGGTAACCAACAACTGGCTGGGAGATAAAACAGGGCAGGGTTTTTTTAAGAAGATGCCAACATCTGCTAAAGGAGAAAAAGAAATCAAGGTACTGAATCTTTCTACACTTGAATATGAACCCCGTAAAAAGCCCAGGTTTGCTACAATAGAAACTGCCAAACCGATAGACGATTTAAAAACAAGAATCAAAGCACTCTGTGCAGGTACTGATAAAGCAGGCGAATTTTATCGCTTGTTTCACTATAATTTATTTGCGTATATCTCTCACCGCATTCCGGAAATAAGTGATGAATTGTACCGTATTGATGATGGTATGATGGCTGGCTTTGGCTGGGAAATCGGGGCCTTTGAAACATGGGATGCATTGGGTGTTGCCAAAACTACGGAAGCCATGAAAGCCGCAGGCTATAAAGTAGCTCCATGGGTAGAAGAGATGCTTGCAACGGGCGCCGCTTCTTTTTACAAAGTAGAAAACGGGAAGCGTTTATACTACGATGTTATCACCAAAGGCTACAAAGCAATACCGGGTGGAGATGCTTTTATTGTAATGAAAAATTTTGCCAACGAAACTGTCTGGAAAAACAGTGCCTGCCGCACGTATCATTTGGGTGACGATGTGTTGGGATTGGAATGGTACACCAAAATGGGCAGTATCGGTGGGGAGGTATTGGAAGGTATTCAAAAATCAATTGCACTGGCAGAAGAAAAATATAAGGGACTTGTTATTGCCAACGACGGCGCAAATTTTAGTGCCGGGGCAAATGTAGGTATGATCTTTATGCTGGCCATTGAACAGGATTATGATGAAATTGATATGGCCATCCGGATGTTTCAAAACACTATGATGAGGGTTCGTTACTCCGGCATTCCTGTTGTACTGGCACCGCATGGTTTGGCATTGGGCGGAGGTTGCGAAATTTGTTTGCACGCTGATAAAGTAATTGCTGCTGCGGAAACTTACACCGGTTTAGTTGAAGTTGGTATTGGTGTAATTCCCGGTGGTGGTGGTACCAAAGAATTTGTATTGCGTGCTGCGGACGAAACGCATGATGGTGAAGTAGATACCCTAACCTTACAAAATCGTTTCCTCACCATTGCCACTGCTAAAGTAGCCACGTCGGGTGCTGAAGCTTTCGATATGGGTATTTACCGCAAGGGAAAAGATTTGATAAGCCTGAATGCAGGAAGGCGCATTGCAGAAGCCAAACAAGCTGTTATTGAGTTGCACAATGAAGGGTATATAATGCCGGTGCAACGCAAGGATATTAAGGTATTGGGTCGCTCTGCTTTGGGTACCATGTTAGCCGGTATCAATGGCATGCATAAAGGCAATTACGCAACGGATCATGATGTAACTGTTGCTAAAAAACTGGCGTACGTAATGTGCGGTGGCGATTTAAGTGAACCGGCATTTGTTACAGAACAATATTTACTAGATCTTGAAAG
>JANXSR010000145.1 GCA_025352625.1 Ferruginibacter sp. | reverse complement strand
GTAACAAATATCATTTCGTGTTGACGCCATCTTACTTTCATTGTTTTATATTTTTCCAAAAGTAGGGTGCCTTTAAACGGCCTTATTGTATATGTGACAAAACCGGCAAAAAATGTGATGGAATTTGAAACAGGCGTATAGCATGGTGTGAATTCATAAATTTTCAGCAAGCAAGGCCATAAACTTATTGCGTTCTATCATCTTTGCGCCGAGGCTTTCGAGATGGGGGGTGTACACCTGGCAATCTATGAGTGTTACTTTTTCTTTTTGTAACTGTCGAACGTAATTGATAAAGGCAAATTTGCTGGCGTTGCTTACTTTGCTGAACATACTTTCGCCAAAGAATACATTGCCCAGCCTGATGCCATACAAACCACCCACCAGCTCACCATTCATCCATGCTTCGGCGCTATGTGCGTAACCCAATTGATGCAACTGCGTATAGGCGAACTGTACAGCAGGCGTTATCCAGGTACCTTCCTGTTCTTTACGGGTGATGGTTTTACAATTTTGTAAAACGGAAGTAAAGGCACGGTTTATTGTAAAGCGAAAAGTACCATTGTTTAACACAGACTGCATGCTTTTGGTTACTCTTAGTTTTTCTGGAAACAATACAAAACGGGGATCTGGGCTCCACCAAACAATCGGTTCATCTTCGCTGTACCAGGGAAAAATACCACTTCGGTAAGCCAACAATAATCTTTCAACACCAAGATCGCCACCGATGGCAACGATGCCTTCCTGAGTAGCCATTTCAACAGGAGGGAAAAGTAATTTATCATTCAATAAAACCATTTGGTAAAGATAAAATTTGTTAGGTACTAACAGGAATATAGCTGCTCAAATAATAATGATTCAATTAGTGCTCGATTGTAAAAGCTGCCCATCGGTATACTGTTAAAGAGAGTGATCCGCCAAGGCGAACAAATCAAAAGTATGGCCATCAAAATTTTCTGCCTTGGACAAACAGTTTTAAAAGATAATAATTTCTTCATGTAGTTTTTGTGCAGCTGCTACAACGTAATCGGGTAAGTAGCCAACGGAACTTGGGGTTAGCCTGCAATTACTTCAATGGTAGCACCAATGCTGCGGTCGGTAATGGCGTCACACATGGGTTTCAGCGTATCGTAGCTCCCTTCCTTAACAGCGTATTTTCCTTTGCTGTCAATAATGATGGCGCATTGCTCAGCCTGTTCTGCCGAGTGGCCACAAACTTCCACCAGAGTTTCAATAACCCAATCAAAACTGTTTACCTCATCGTTCCAAACAATAAGGGTGCAATACTCGTCCAGTTGTGTGAGTACATCTACGTCTTCTTTTAATTTGGTATGATTATTAGTAATTGTCATAGTGTGTGGCAACAAAATTAAGCGGAAATTTTGAAGCTACTATCAAACTGATGCAACATATTGAACATTAAAACTGTCTATGATATATTATTGAAGGGATATTAAGCGTTATTTAATCCTTCACCCTTATTACAACTATGCTTCGCTTATTAAAAAGAAATAAAGACTCATCACCCAATGCTGCAAAGCAGCAGGCAATTGTGCTGCCGTTGCACTCTGCCAACCGCAGTCTTGATTTTTTAGTGGAGCTGATTGATACCATTCGACCTGAAAATGCAAAAGATATCCCGCAGGCTACACTTCGTTTTAAGGCCTTGCTTTATCAAATGACACAAGACAGGAGTTCTCTTTTTTCGTTGCGCAAGGCCTTGCTTACCCAGTTTTTAAAAACAAATATTGTAAATGCATTAACCGAAAGCGGTATCACAAGCAGCCGTGGTTTTGTGCAGGAGCTTACCGGTAAAGTATTACATAAGTTTTTACCGGAGTTGCAAACACCGGATAATTTTCTGTACGTTATCAACAGAATATTCTACAAAAAAAAAGATCATATTTGGGTAGAAGGTATTGAACTGGATTTGTGGATTCAGTTTTTTGAAGTGCTGGGCATACAGATAAATATGACGGAACCTGCGCTGATAAAGCAGTTGCAAAGTGCTTTACAATTATTGAGTTACCGCATTACCACCCTTGGGCTTGAAAAAGAAATTACCCAACGCTACGAGGATTTTGAAAATGCCATTTTCCCTTTTTTAGAACAAAGCCGTTTGGTGAATGAATACCTGCACCTGCACAAAACAATTGCTACTGCAGATACGCAACGGATATTGCTGACCAACATTACGGAGGCTTTGCACAATTGCAATCAAACCATTCAGTGGATAAGGGAACAACGCATTGCTTATGGAACAAGCCTTGCACAGACTTATATTATTACCCGTTTGCAACAACAGGTTGACAGGTTGTTTATTATACTTGATGTGCTGGACACCGACAACACGTTTAATACAGAACGGTTTGTAGCGTATTTTAAAACAGTGGTACACAACGAAAACAGAAAAAATTCCATTAAAGAATTTTTGAGTGAAAATACCGGTTACCTGGCCTACCAAATAGCCGAGCATGGTGGCCGAACAGGAGAGAAATTTATTACAACAACCCGAAAAGAATTCTGGCGCATGTTTAGAAGTGCAGCGGGTGGGGGCATTATTATTTCTTTTATCGGCATCATAAAAAATTTACTGGCCAAAGTAACCATGGCTCCTTTTTGGCATGGGTTTTTATACAGCACTAACTATTCGCTGGGTTTTATTTTAATACAGGATACCGGTTCAACACTGGCTACCAAACAACCTGCTTACACAGCCAACAATGTGGCCAGCTCTTTCGATGTTCAAAAAATTGGCGAACAGCCCGACCTGAGAAATCTTGCCATCACCATTGGTAAAGTAAGCCGCACACAGATAGCTTCTTTTACAGGTAATCTTATCATTGTATTTCCATTAACTTATGTGTTGGCCTGGTTATTTTTTGCAGCCACAGGAGTAAAAATTGCAGAAGGAGCTGCGGCCCATAAATTACTTACTGATCAGCAACCTTTTCACAGCCTTGCGTGGTTGTATGCCTGCTTTACAGGTTTCTTTTTATTTGCCAGCGGGCTCATTGCAGGCTATGTAGAAAATTATGTGGTGTATGGTAAAATTGCAGAGCGCCTTCGTAACCAGCCTTCATTTAAAAATAATTTTAATGAAAGACGGCAATATAAAATTGTACACTATGTTGAAAATAACCTGGGGTCACTGATGGGTAATATTTCATTGGGTTTCTTTTTAGGCATGGCCGGATTTTTAGGAAAAACTTTTGGACTGCCATTCGACATACGGCATATTACTATTTCTGCGGCCAATACGGCCATTGGTTTTTTTGGCCTTAATAACCAGGTGAGCATGAAAGAATTATGGTACACTATTTTTGGTGTAGCCGGGATAGGCTTTTTAAACTTTGCAGTAAGCTTTGGCCTTGCCTTTTTGGTAGCGGTAAAAAGCCGTGGTATTCATTTAAGAGACTATCCGCAGTTTTTAGGTATACTGTGGCGCTACCTGAAAAAATATCCATCCGATTTTATTAAAGCACCACCGCTTCGTAAGGCAGAACATTTGGGGTAAACTCATAGATAAAGCATAACGCCTGTATTATTGCACCGTGCTATATAACTGTTTAACTCAGTACACAGTTATACTTTTATTACTACTTTAGCTACCAATTAATATTTTCCTTAAGCCTGTATGCTTTAGTAGCTTCTTCTAAATCTTTGTCAATATTTTCATCATACGAAAAGTTATTTACTCTCCAGGTGTCCCTGGCTTTATAAAATAAGAAAGTAAACCTAATTGGTTCTCTGTCATACCTCACAATAAATGTTGTCATTATGATGTTTTGTCCCGCAGTTTTTTCTGATAGCAACTCGTAACTATAATAATCGCCACATAAGTCAATTAAATTTTTTAGTTTGTTTTTCAGGTTAGCAACACCATCCTGTTGCTTATCAAACCATTTGTTTGTTGAGAAGGCATATTCAACGGCCTTAATTGGTTCTTTAGAATAAATTGAAAAAAACTTGTCCGTTATTTCTTTTATTGATGCTTGTCCAAACGATTTTGTTATGCAAAGTGCAAAAGCAAGTGCAATAAAAATTAATTTTTTTAGTTGCCTCTTCATAAAGTGGAATTAAATTTATTCAGGTTGATAAAAGGTTGCAGTAAATTATTCTTTTTTTATTTCGAAACAGCAGGAGTTGAAATTGCATTATCTGATAACCAATCAGCCATGCGTTGTGGCCAGGTATTGATAGATTTTAAGGTAGATCGTTTGCCCATATTGAAGGCATGGTTGCCTTGGGCAAACAAATGCATCTCCACTTTTGCATGTGCTTTGCGGTAAAGGGCTGTGATTTTTAAAAGCGGGTCCGAACAACAGTCATCATCATTTGCTGCAGCCATAAATAGAGGTGGTGTGTTGCCATTGGTACTGTCTGGCACAGCTAAAGGACCGGGGTAAATCAACACCAGAAAATCGGTGGTGCTTTTCTGGTTGTCCGTCTTATCTTTTTTTACCAGTTTTTCTTTGGGCGAATTAAAGCCTACCCATGCCGCCAGTTCGCCGCCTGCTGAAAAGCCGGCCATACCGATTTTATTGGTGTCTATATTATAAGAGGCTGCCAGTTCCCTTACCACCCTCACCGAGCGCCTGCCATCTTCTATACAATTTTCAACTGTATAAGGGCTGTTGTCTTCCCTGAACAAACGGTACTTTAAAACAAACGCAGTTACACCAATGCTGTTAAAATAGGCTGCGGCATCCCAGCCCTCTGAAGTAACCACCAGCTTGTTGTGGCCTCCGCCGGGGCAAATAATTACAGCTGCGCCAGTGGCTTTTTCTTTAGGTGCGGCAAAAACAGTGAGCGATGGATTGTTGACATTTTTTACCCACCAGTCTTTGGCTTGTTCCGGTATATCTTTTTTACTTTCAAAACCGGGTGCACCACCGGGCCATAAATAAATTACCTGGCTGTTGGCTCGTTGGGCAGGCGCTATTTTCGCTGCAAAAAAAAGTACAATAATTATTGGCAGTATTTTTTTCATAAAAGATATATGCATTAGGTTTAGCTAAAGTAAAACTTAAAAAATGTTTTTTATTTTTTTAATAATTTGATTAAGCAGTTTAAGGACAAATAATTTTTGTTTTTTAAAACTCGCTAATCGCTTCTTGTTTAATGTAGATTTTTCTTTGGTTCGGAGACAATCTATTTCAGCACGACATAATATAAAAGTACAAGTTAAGAAGCAAAAATCCAGTGAATTCTCAACCCCGATGAAGCTGATAGCGGTAATACTATTTGTGAAATTTTAAAGCAATTGAAACAATAATTTTTGTTTGAGGGAAAAAAATTAATAGAGCGAACAAAAAAAATATCAGTAAAATCTTATCATTAATTCAAACCTTTAGCGTAAATATTTGTTTAATGATAGAACGAAAAACTTAAACACTTTGTTTTAAATCTTTTGTTCCAACAAACAATTTAATTCATCAAAAAAATTTAAACATGTTCCAAAATCTGCTGCAAATCCATGCGATTGCAAACAACAATTATGTGGCCTTTACGTTTTTTGTAGGCACAATGGCCATGATGGCTGCCTGCGTTTTTTTCTTCTTTGAAATGTCTAATGTTGACAAAAAATGGAGAACATCTATACTTGTCTCCGGGCTGATCACCTTTATTGCAGCCGTTCATTATTATTACATGCGGGGTTACAATTTGGAAACAGGAGAATCACCTGTATTTTTCCGTTATGTTGATTGGATTTTAACTGTACCATTGATGTGTGTAGAATTTTACTTAATTACTAAAAAGGCTGGTGGAAAAATTGGTCTATTGTGGCAATTAATAGGTGCCTCTGTAGTGATGCTTGTTACCGGCTATATTGGCGAAGCTATTTATGGCAAAGAAACACAGAGCTGGATTTGGGGTTTAATTAGCGGTATAGCTTACTTCTATATCGTATACCTGGTATGGTTTGGTGAAGTAGCAAGTCTTGCCCGTACAGGTGGCCCGGCAGTTCAAAAAGCGGTGAAGTCACTCGGCTGGTTTGTACTTGTTGGATGGGCTATTTATCCTATTGGTTATATTGCCGGTACAGAGGGCGGATTATTTGGAATGAAAATGTTCCAGGGTCTTTCAATGGATATTGTATATAACATTGGAGATGCAATTAATAAGATTGGTTTTGGTCTTGTTATTTATGCTTTGGCACAGTCAGATAAGTCTGCTATTCAAAATGCCTGATTGTTACTTAAAAGGTGTGATAAATTTTATCACACCTTTTTAATTTTATAAATGTTAGATACAAAAAGTATATGATAAAGATTGTTCTATTGTTGCTGGGTCTGATACTGCTGTTAGTTCAACGTTATATCATAGCTATTGATACAAATGCACAATTTTTCATTTTTATTGTGGGGATTTTATTGCTTGGGGTTCCACATGGGGCTGCAGATTTATTGGTAGCTACCAGAAATGCCGATTCAGCTGAAAGGATGTTTTCAAAAAAATATTTCTTCATTGATTACCTGGGCAGGTTGGTATTATTTGCGGGGATGCTATTTTTATTTCCCGTTGCAGGTAACTTTCTATTTATTTTTTTTGCTGCCTATCATTTTGGAGAAACAGATTTATATCAATTTAAAACCAATACGCTTCCTGGAAAACTATTTGTTATTTCTTATGGGTTACTAATTCTAAGTGTTATTCTTCTGCATCATTTTGATGATGTAAAGCCAATATACCAGTTGTTTGAATCGGGTAAGCAAAACCAGGGTATTATTAATTGGATTAGCCAAAATCGATATTATTTGCTTTCTGTTATTGGCATCCTATTTTTCACTTCAACTTTTATTTATTTTTTAAAGAACAGGCACCTTGACAACAGCGATAAAGGACAATTCTTAGTTCGTTTTGCATTTATTCTTTTTATTCTTTTTAATATACCAATGCTACTGGGCTTTACATTTTATTTTGTTGTGTGGCATTCTCTATTATCTCTTAATAACATTGTAAGTTATTTAAGAAAAAAAAACACATTTTCCTACACTGTAATTGCGAAACAAATTTTGCTGTACAGCATCTTAGCCATTGCAGGCATTGGCTTATTTGGTGTAACTGGTTTTATGTTCATCAATAAAAATGCAGTTGCCGGATACATTTTTTTAGGCTTGGCAGTACTTACTGCACCGCATATGAAAATAATGTACGACATGTATGAAGCCGTAAGGCAAAAAAAGGATACGGTACTTAATTAGCATTCAACTTTTTTATCTGCCTGTTAATTGTAATCCATCCACTACACACAACCACATCTACTATCACCCGTGCTAAAAAAGTGGCTTGTTTATTTAACACCCTCTTTAAGTTGTCTGTTGTATTCGGCTGCATCAAAACTACCAATTGATTTTTCTATCAATCCATCTTCGCTAAACTTCCAAACTTCAAATCCGCTAACCTTAACTTTGTTGCCTGTACCTCCCGGGCCAGCATTTGTGCCTGTTAATGTCCAATGAAATTCTGTGCCATTAGGGTTGGTTATTAAACTGTCCATTGCAACAATCATATCTGGAAAGGCAGTCATAAAACCTTCAGCAACTTTTGTAATAGCTTCCCGTCCAACAGCAGGCGAATCAGCATTTACTTTTAACGATCCATTCGTCGAAAAAAAAGCAGCAACACTAGCTGGTTTTTGACTACACCAAGCCTCCGAATATTTTTTTCCAAAGCTTGTCAGTTGCGCTTTATCCATAGTTTTATTATTGTTTGTTTCAGCATTTAAAGTGCCTGTTGTTGATTTGTCTGATTGGTTGTTGCAGTTTGTTAATAGAGCCAACGACAAAAGAAAAAATGTAGATACAAAAAGTCTTGTTTTCATTTTTTAGTTTACTTGTATTCTTGCCTACTCGGGTCAGTTTTCGGCTTCCCTGTTTTTTTCTAACTACTAATTCATTGAATGCTTTCGTCCCGGCGGGGTTTCACGGTATGGATTTTATAATTGTTGATGCAGGCTGTGAAAACCCCGCCGGGACAGAACAGTTCAAGTTATTGGCAGGCTTTATTGCTTTTTGTTCATCCATATTATTTTTACTGCTGAAATTTTGTCAAGTTCAAGTCTTACTTCGCTTAGAATTTCAAAACCACATTTTTCATAAAATTTCAATGGTGAAATATATTGTTCTCCGTTTATTTTCTTATCGTTGTTATGGTCTATTACCCAACCATTCAATATTGATTCATTATTTTTAATTTCGTCAAGCATTTTTCGTCCTAACCCTTTTCCCTTTATTTTTTCTGATAAAATGATAGCAAACCACTTATCATTATCTCTGTCAAATGTTAAAGCCCAACCTAAAATTATGTCTATGTCACTTGTCAATAAAAAATGTTTAAGATTACTTAGGTTTTTTAGATATTTATCAAATTCAGTCAAATTATTGTATGAAAGTTTTACAGGATATTCGTTATTCCATAAGTCAAACACTTGCATTTTTGCTTGTTCGTTTAGTTCATTCGTCTGTATAATTTCTAAGTTCTCTGTCATTTGTTTTCGTGATTTCTGTTCGGCTAAGCTTGCCACTAACGTTTTGCAGATTTTTGATGGGCGGGCTTTTTAGCACAAATGTTGATGCGAAGAACCGAACTTTCGGCTACCACAAAACTGTCTGCGGAGCACAAAAACCCGCCTATTGCAAATGTGCGGTTAGTGGCTGCTCTTCTTTCAGTCATCGAATTCAATTGCATTATTTGTCTTATTGGCCCAGTTAATAATATCAATTCTTATTTTTTGTTTTTCTTCTGTCGTTAATGGTATTTGTTTTGGCAACTCCCAATTTCTAGTCCTTGAAAAGTATAGGATAAGAGCATTTACACCTAACTCAAAATCGATTTCAGCAATTTTACAATTTGCTACATAGTAAATATAACCACTTCGTCCGTGAGATTTTAAATACACTCCTTCTTTCGTAAGTAATTCTTGAACCTTATCTTTTTCACGTCTTTCGGTCGCCCATTCTTCCTTAAGTTTCTCCGAAATATGATGTTGAAAATGTGTGTCGTCAAATTTTATAGTTGTCCAACCAAATGGTGTCTTTGATTTTACATCTTTTTCGTTTCGTTTGATTTGCTTTCTGCAATAATTTGCTTTGTCAGTTAAACCCATTTTGTCGGCAGCGTCTGTAAGCCCAAGCCAAAAGTCTTCGGAAAAATAGTGTTCTGTTTCGTTTGCAAGTTCTATTAAGCTGTCAAGTGCAAGTCCCCATTCTCTATGTTCTAAGAATTCAACACAATCAATAAACTGTTTATGTGTCCTGTAAAAATCAGGCATATAGTCAACCAAACGTCTTATGGTCTGCTCTGGTTTTAAGTCAGTTTTTTGATGTCTTTTTATGAAGTCGAAAAATTTCACGATGTCGTCTTTTAGAGTTTTGGTACCGGCGGTGTTTTCACAGCATGATCTCAAAGCGAAAGAAACTTCCGTGAAACCCCGACGTTGAATACGCTTCGCAGTTAAAGGTATAAAACATACCAACACCAATAATTGCTTATTTCTGAAAAGGTATTTGGCCAACAAAATAAATGTGATTAGGGTACAAAATATTGGAACCTCTTTTCTGCGTCGGGGTTTCACGGTATGGATTTTATAATTGTTGATGCAGGCTGTGAAAACCCCGCCGGGACAGAAT
>JANXSR010000434.1 GCA_025352625.1 Ferruginibacter sp. | reverse complement strand
GCCGAGATAACAACTATCATGGTAAGTAATTTTTTTTCCTTTAAAACTTCCTCCGGCTATTAATTTTATTTTACCTTCATCAATCAGTTGCTGCAAAAAACTTGCATGGTGAATTACTTCATAGGTACCTCCCAATTCAGGATATTCATTTTTTAAAGTATTAAAACAGTGTGGGCAGGCAGTTACAATTTTTTTAATGTTATAGCCATTTAACACCTGGATATTTTGATAAGCCATCATTTGAAACATGAACTCATTTCCAGCTCGTCTTGCAGGGTCACCGGTACACATTTCTTCTTTTCCTAATATTGCATATGTTGTCCCAACTTTATTTAAAATGGTTGTAAATGCTTTTGTAATTCTTTGAGCCCGCTGATCAAAACTTCCTGCACAGCCTACCCAAAATAAAACCTCGGGGCTTTCACCTTTTGCTGCCATTTCCGCCATAGTTGGTACCTGCATAATATAGAATTTTTGAGTATAACAAAAGTAATTAAATGTTACTGTTTTTGGTGGAGCGTTTATTGTTGACTTTTAGATGTTAATTTTGAAATTATAATTAGTTAAGTGAAAAAGACATTCGAACGCATTAGAAATTGGGAAGCCTGGCCATTTAGTATATTGTATGCTCCTATTGCAATTTTTTGGTTGTGGTATATTATCAAATCAAAAGCTGTATGGTTTTTTACATCCTCCAATCCCAAAATAACCTTTGGTGGTTTAGAAGGAGAACCTAAAAAAGAGATGTATGAACTGCTTCCTAAGAATATGTATCCTCCGACTTTTTATGTTTTACCAAGTGAAGAAGTGAGTGCTATTGAACAAAAATTATTGTTGAATAATATAACTTATCCGTTTATTGTAAAACCAGAAATTGGAGAGCAGGGAATTTTATTGCGAAAGATAAATAATGTTAAAGAATTACAACATTACCATCAATTAATGCCCTGGGAATATATTGTACAGCAATTGGTAACCTATCCAATGGAGGTTAGCGTATTTTATATTCGTCATCCCGAAGATACTAAAGGAATAGTAACCGGCTTTCTACACAAAATTCCCTTGCAGGTTATTGGTAACGGAACAGATACCCTAGAAGCGCTGATTTTAAAACATCCCAAGGGAAATAATTTGATTACTACCTTAAGCAAAAAACATAGAGATAGCTGGACACAGGTAATTCCTGCAGGTGAAAAATACCTGTTAAGTTATGCTGCTAACCATAATCGTGGGGCACAGTTTATTGATTTAAAAAATGAAATTGATGATAGCCTGGTTACACTTTTTGATGGTATCAGCAGCACGGGTAATGAATTTTACTATGGCAGGTATGATATCATGTGCAATAGTACACAGGATTTGAAAGCCGGAAAAAATTTCGTGATTTTAGAATACAATGGTTGTGGGGCAGAGCCCAATCATTTTTATGATACCGGCTATACGCTGTTAGGAGCCTATAAAGAAATTTTAAAACACTGGAAGGCCTTGTATGAAATTAGCAAATACAATAGCCGACTGGGAATAAAACCTTGGCCCTTCAGAAAGGGAAGAAATTTTTTAAGTGAATCCCGTAAACTCAAAAAAACTATGAAAGCAATAGATTTACAAATAGGCTAATATTTAAAATGGCTTGCCGTGTGTTTGCTTTATTAATTGAGTAGTTACAAAGGGGAGTTTTTTCATAACACTCACAAATATATTCGTTATAAAGCTTTTGCCAAATAGTTGTTGAATAATTCTTCCAGTCTTTAACCTGCTGCCAAAAGTAGCCTCCCAGTTTTTTGTATAAATATTTTCTAATTGCGGCCTGTCAATTTTATGTTGCAAAAAATCATCAATGGCTATAGCTGCCAGTTTACTGCTGTGTAAGGCCATACTCATACCGTTTCCACACAAAGGAGTTATTACGCCGGCTGCATCACCCGATAATAAAATATGATTATGCACCTGCGTTTTTTTTGCAAAAGATATTTGAGAAATTGTGACCGGAGTATTATATAACATAGTGGCATTCTCAAAAATATTTTTTAGATGAGGGTTTTTAAATAATACATTTTTTTCCAACTCGCTGATGGAATTATTATTCCGTTTTAGGTTAGCAGCATTCGTGAGATAGCAAAGACAATATTTATCTTCTTCAATTTTTGAGATGCCACAATAGCCATCCTTAAAATTGTGTAAGGCAATTGTATCAGCCGAAAAATTTGTATGAATGTGATATTTTACGCCAATATAATTACTCAGCTTATTATTTTTATGCAGTATAAAAGGACGTTTCCATTTTACATCCAGGTTGCTTCGTTTGCCAAAACTTCCACAACAAACTTTACTGTTGAATATTCCTTTTGAAGTATGCACTGTAAAATTTTCATTTTCAAAAACAACCTCTTCTGCTTTACAATGCTCATAAACACTAACCCCGGCCGCCTGGGCAATTTTTTTTAATTCATTGTCAATATAATAGCGGCTGATACCAAAACCTCCTAATGGTAATTTGTGTTGTAAGGTATTTCCATTGGGTGAACTGATGAGCAATTTTTTTATGATGGGTAATTGCATTTGAGATAAAGGCAGGCCAAGGCTTTCAATGAAGCTCCAGCTTTCCAGGCTAATGTATTCACCACATACTTTATGAAAAGGGTATTGCTCTTTTTCACAAAGCGCAACAGAATAATTTTTTTTAGCAAGCTGTATTGAAAGCGACAATCCTGCCAGGCCGCCACCAATAATGGTTACATCATATTGTATTGGTTCACTCATTGTTGTACACAATTAAATGACGAAAAGCCCATTTCCAGTTGATCGAATAATTTTTTATGCCTGCATCAGCAAATATCTTAATCCATTCTGTTTGAAGAAAGCCTCTAGCAACTGAAAGCGATGCATCATTTTTTACAAGATAGGAGCGTGAAAAAGCTGCTGTAATAAATTGAATCGAATAATAGGCTAACCAGTGCCGGTGTAAATCATTTATAAAAAAACCTTTTGAGCTGTTACTTTTCATCCATTCCAGCATTGTGATTAATTCGTCTTCTATAAAGTGATGACAAAAAAGAGAAGAAAAAATAATAGCTGGTTGGTTTTTATCGAAAGAAATTTTTTGGTAATCAGATTGTATCCAGTTGCACTGGAGTAATGGATATTGTTGTTGTGCAAACTCAATACACTCCTGCTTTATATCAATACCTATAAAAGTTACTTTGATATTTTTTTTGTTACACCATTTCTGTAGGGCGTTCAGGTTGTCCCCTCCGCCACACCCAATTTCGCAAATAGTTATAGGCTCTTCAACTTTATGTTTGCTTATAATTTTTTGTATTCCCTTTATAGAAATTGCATGGCCACCTAACACTGTATTAATCGTGTTTAATTCTTTCATGTTTTGCTTAATATCAGCAAATGGTATGTTATCAGTATCCAGTAATTCTTTTTTATATGATCTTTCGGCAAGGTTAATCATAACTTGCAATAAATGTTTCCATTGTTAAACCAGGACCAAATGCTACGCCAAAAATGTTGGCGTTAACGGTTTCATTGAGTTGTAATTCTTTCAATATTTTCTGCAATACAAACAGAACGGTTGGCGAACTCATATTTCCATATTCCCTCAGGATGTCATAAGAATATTGGAGGTACTGCTCTTTTATACCTGCGCTTTGTTGAATGGCTTCCAATATTTTTTTACCGCCGGGATGAATACACCAATGACTGACAGCTTCTTTTTTGAGGTCTGCATTTTTTAAGGCTTTTTTTAATAAAGCATCAAAATCTTCTTTCACCAAATCCGGTACATATCCCGTAAGGGTCATTAAAAATCCTTTTGAAGACAGTTGCCAACTCATGTCTTTTTTACCTTTAAAAGCTACATCCGAAAAGAAACTTTTAAGTACCAATCCCTTTTCTGTCACTTCATGGTGTTTTACTAAAACTGCAGCACAGCCGTCGGCAAACAATAAGGTAGAAGTAATATTATCAATTGAATTTTCTTTTTGAAAATGAAGTGTACACAACTCTGTACAAACAATTACTACATTGGCTGAAGCATCGTTATTACAAAATGCATCCGCCATTTTTAATGCATGGATAGCTGCATAACAGCCCATAAAATTTACAGAAGTTCTAAAAATATTAGGGGATAAATCCATTGCTTCCATTATTTCAAGGTCCATGCCCGGGGCACTCATACCGGTGCAGCTAACAGTTATTAAATGCGTTATCTCATGGGGTTCAATTTTGCCAACAATGCAATCTTTAATTGTTTTAACTGATAGACTTGCTGCATTGTCTGCAAACCACTCCATTCTTTTTTCAAGACAGGGAAAAGGCTCAAGGTCTTTTGATTTGGAATAAAACTGTCTGTCCTCAGCTGAAGTGCTGTAATCTGGCAATACGCTGTATCTGGTGTTAATACCACTGTGTCTGTATAAAAATTTTAGTTTGCGGCTATCGGTTTCATTACTGCTGTAAATAGTGTCAGCAAATTCAAAGATGTTTTCCTGTTGGTGTTTGTAAGCAGGTACACCAGTAGCTATAGAAATTATTTTGCTCAAAGTTTTTCAATTAAAAATAAAGTAATAAATGCCGCATTGGTACAAACCGATGCAAGCATTGTCATCCGCATGGTGTTAACAAAATTTGCCGCTGTATGTTTAAGGGTAACCTGCCTGAACCACCAGAAAAAATATACGAGTACAGGTATAAAAAAGATTTGTATGATAAAGAAACTATTTTGCTGTAATGTAGATATCAATTGATATGCCAGTGTTGAAACAGCAAACAAATAGATAATAGCTGTGAATATAAAAGTACCCTTGTAACCCAGTAGCAAACTTAGGGTAGTAACGCCATCTTCTTTATCCTGCTGGTGCTGATAAATTTGGGTAAGGGGATAAAAACCGCCAATCAGTAACGAAGCTGCTATCATCGCAAACAATGGTACAGCAAGGGTTTTATTGCTGCTGCAGCCATGCATCACTAAAAAAAAAGTAACCGCTCCCTGAAAAAAAATAACCGTGCTATAACCAATAACAGGATATTGCTTTAAACGTATTCCTCTGTAACTATAAGCCCTTGATGCCAGTATGTATGCCACGATACCCAAAACAAAATAAAGGCTGATAAGAAAACTTACTGCAATGGCAATGCCATCCAGCAACAGGGTGAAGTAAAACAATTGTTTAGTTGGCTGCATCGGATTTTTTATACCGCCTACACTTTCCGTATCTCTGTCCATATAACTATTGTATCCGTTACTGGCAGGATAAACCAATAAATGAAGTATGATGAAAATTAGTACAGCATGAGCTTTATTGATATTGTCCGTTTGGCTTAATGCAAACCAATACACAGGCATTAAAAAAAAGGAAAAATGAAATCGCAGTAACTGTATGGTGGAAGAATGCATTAATGGTTTAATTGTATTGTAATTTAAGTTAGTTATTTATGTCAGCACTTCCAAAAGTGAAAAATAATAATCCTGATTATCAGGGTATTTTTTTTATTTATTGCAATTAAATTCTACCACTCAAGAATATTGAAATCTGCTATAACTTTAATCTTACTATCTCCGACTCTACAAGCCTTTGAGTAACCATTTAATATTCGTAAGTGACATTATAAAAGTTGCTTATCTTAAAAAGATAGTTAGCATTCAAGATGATTCTTATAGATATGTAGTAAAGGAGGATAATTTGCCGCTACGGGCAAACTACAACAATATTTAATCATGGATATACAAAGTTGATGAAATTATAAAGACATAATGAAAATTAAATCTTACCTAATTTATTTTAGTGTAACTGTAAATTCTTCGCCACGAAAATGAGCGGCTCCTAAATATATTATCTTTGTCTTTATGCCGAAATTAATAAAGGTTTTCTTTTGGGGATTGATGATTAGTTTTTTAGGATCGTTGCCATTGGGTACATTGAATGTGGCAGCTATGCAGATTGGTATTCAGGAAAGCATTGTGGAGGCAATGTGGTTTTCGTTTGGTTCTTTGTTAGTTGAGATGGTGTATGTACGGTTATCTTTGGTAGGTATTGACTGGGTACGAAAGCAGGCAAAGCTGATGAAAATAATGGAATGGATAACACTCGTAATCATTGTGGCATTGGCGATTGGTAGTTTTTTGGCGGCCAGTCAGGGAAATGGCCAAACAAAAAATGTACTGCTTAACAATCACCTGCATCGGTTTTTTTTAGGTATGTTTATGTGTGCTATTAATCCGGTGCAAATACCTTTTTGGTTTGGATGGAGTACTGTTTTATTTACTAAAAAAATACTGGAACCAAAACGGGGGCAGTACAACAGTTATATTATTGGTATTGGTTTGGGAACTTTAATGGGAAATTGCGTGTTTATTTTTGGCGGCAAATGGATGGTACAGCGCATTGCCAATAGCCAACAATATCTTAACTGGATAATAGGAGGGATATTTACTTTAACCGCCCTGGTACAATTAATAAAAATGCTGCGGCATAAAGATGGAGTGTCTAAATTTAATGAAGGATTGCATTAGTAGGATAAACTGGTAAGTGAAAATAAACACAGTCTACTCTTTTTATTTGACCAATTATTAAGGGTTGTTTAACTCAGGCTTATCATCTAAAAATAACTGTGCCCAACAATTTTGTTAGCTCTATTTCCATCTTTTTTAAATGCTGGTGAATTTGTAAAAATACCATTTGCTCATCTGTAGTATGTTCTTTTTCAAGGTCACGTTGATTTTCATCCATCATGCGTTTTATCTTTCTTAATTTTAAATAATTAAGCGTGCTGAAAACTTCTTCTTTATACAAATCCTCCCTGGTGGCTATTTTTCCTTCAAAGATTTTTTTCCAGTTATGGCTTATCTCGTACGTGTAATCCATCACATTTGTCACCAAAGAGCTCATCGCAAAATCTTCGTGGTATAAAAATGTCTTAGCATTGGGCTCAAGCCCTCCATCATACCAGGTTTTGTAAGTCTTAATTACTGCTATCAAATTTTTATTGTCAATCATTTCTTCCAGTTGATTGCCTTCAATTTCAGCAAAAATATGATCTGCCACACGTAGTTGCCCATCCCATTCCTTTAAACCAAATTCAAGTAAACTCCTTACCATGGCCTTTTCATGTTGCTCATCTTTGTTTAATAAACCAATGGCATCATCTTCAATTTCAAAGGGGTGAGTGGGGGCTGCAAAAGTATCGTTTGTTTCCTGCCGGTTTACTTTGTTCTCTTCTTTGGTAATTTTTTCCCTAATGAATTTATTTACCAATGCGTGCAGGCCACTCTCTTCAATTTTTAGTAACTCAGCACTTTGTTTTATGTAATCCTGCTGGCGGGTAAAATCTTCTGCCTTATTTATTTTAGAGATGGTTTCAGCAACCTGGTTTACAACAGCCGATTTTTTTACTGAATCGGTGCCGGCTTCCTTTAAAGAAACCTCTAATTGAAAAAGAATAAAATCTTTTTTATTGGCAGCAATAAACTCGGTAAAAGCTGTAGCACCCACTTTGTTTACATAACTGTCCGGATCTTCTTTATCCGGTATCAGTACCAGTCTTACATTCAGGCTTTCTTCCAATGCAAGGTCTAGTCCACGAAGTGCTGCTTTAATACCGGCACTATCTCCATCGTAAATAATCGTTAGGTTATTGGTATATTTTTTTACAAGTCGCAGCTGATCTGGGGTAAGTGAAGTACCTCCACTTGCAACTACATTTTCAATACCTGCCTGGTGCAGGCTTACCACATCCGTATAGCCTTCTACCAACAAACATTCATCTGCTTTATCAATAGCCATCCGGGCAAAATAACTGCCATATAAAATTTTACTTTTTACATAAATATCATTTTCGGGCGTGTTGATGTATTTGGGTGCCTTATCATTTGTTTTTAAAATTCTTGCCCCAAAGCCAACCACTTTTCCACTTTGGTTATGAATGGGGAAAATAATCCTTCCCCTGTAATTATCTACCGGCCTTTCATCCCGGATGGCTACAAGACCACTTTTTTGCAATAATTCAATATTGTATTGTGCTTGTATGGCTGCTTTAGCAAAACTATCCCTTGCCTCCGGGTTAAACCCTAATTGAAACTTTTTAATGATCTCTTCTCTAAAACCACGTTGTTTTAAATAACTCAAGCCAATATCCTGGCCTACTTCGGTATTTAATAAATGATTGCTAAAAAATTGTTGGGCAAAATTGTTGATTATAAAAAGACTCTCTGCGCTTTGCTGTTGTAATTTTTGTTCAGGAGAAACTTCTGTTTCTTCTATTTCAACATTGTAACGTTGCGCCAGCCAACGCAGGGCCTCTACATAGGTGTACTTTTCATGCTCCATTAAAAAACCAATGCTGTTGCCACTGCGGCCGCAACCAAAACATTTATAAATCTCCTTTGCCGGCGATACCGTAAAGGACGGCGATTTTTCGTTGTGAAAAGGGCAAAGGCCAAGATAGTTGGTACCTCTTTTTTTTAGTTTTACAAAAGTGCCCACAATCTCAATAATGTCTATCCGGCTAAGTATTTGTTGTATGGTATTGGGAGAAATCAAGAAGTATAACTATTTATTTACGCAAATGTAATGAAGCAACAGGTAGGATTGGTTTCGACTTTTTGTATTTATTTTTTGTTTTAAAACCTATTTGTGGCATGGTTTGTGAAATTTCCTTCATCTTTTTATCCTAATTAACAACAAACTAATACCTTTAATGCCTAAAATTAAAATTGAAATGAAGAAACTTTCCTTTTTTGCCGCAATTATGCTTTTTGTAAATATTGCATTTGCGCAGAGTTTAGATGATGTAAAAAAATATGTACTGCTCAACCAGACCAAACCCGCAAAAGAAGCTGTAGATAAATACATGGCAGTGCCAAAAAACGCATTAAAGCCTGATGGCTGGTATTATAAAGGGTATGCCTATGACCTTACTTCTAAAGATTCAGGTTTAACCATTGAGCAGGCAATTGCTTTTAAAGGGGAATCTTTTGATGCCATAAAAAAATATTTTGAATTGGATGCTAAAGGGCCACTTTCTGTTGAACAAAATAATTCAGTATTGTTTGATTTATACGTAGGGTATTCTTCTGACTTAGGTGTAAAAGCATATACTAAAAAAGATTATGCAACTGCACATGAATGCTTTAAAAAGGCATTGGAAGTGCATGATTTTGTTTATTCAAAAAACCTGGCTGGTGCAAACAATTACAAATTTGCAGCCATGGATACTACCTTAATTTTATATTCAGCTATATCGGCAAATGATGCCAAGAATAAAGATGAAGCTGTAGTATATTATAGAAAATTAACCGATGCTAATATTGCGGATACGCAATACGTAGATGCATACCAATATCTTGCAGATTATTATAAAACAAAAAAAGACGATGCTAATTTTGCAGGCATTATTGAAAAAGGTAGAAAGTTATATCCAAAAAATAATGATTACTGGACAGCACTTGAAATTGAGCAAGCTACAGACGGGGTAGAAAAACCACAAATTTTTGATAAGTATGATGCGCTGATTGCAAAGCATCCTGATAATTATGTGTTGCCTTTTAACTACAGTGTTGAATTATATAAATACATTTATTCTGATGAGATGAAGAATGCCAATACTACTGCTTACAAAGAAAAATTAACCAAGTCCCTCAGCCAGGCAATTACTATTAAGTCTACGCCGGAAGCAAATTTTTTAATGGCAAATTATTTATACAATAACTCTATTGATGTTTCTGAAGAAGCAAGGAAGTTAAAAGGGCCCAAACCTGCAGATCTTAAAACAAAGAAAGATTTGGAAGCATTGTCTTCCAAACAGGTGACTGATGCTATACCTTATGCTGAAAAAGTAGTAAGCTTGTTCGGTGAAAATCCAAAACCTAAATCGAGCGAAAAAATGAACTACAAACAAAGCCTGGTGATTTTAAAAAATATTTACGAAGTAAAAAAAGACCCAGCCAAAGTTGCAGTGTATGATAAAAAAATAAAAGAGATAGAATAATATTTCAGTATAAATTACAGAGAAACAGCATATCTTAAATATGCTGTTTTTTTTTATAATTTGCGGTCAGGATGGCAAATACAAACTCAACAATTAAATGGATAGAATGCCCCCGTGATGCGATGCAGGGCTGGAAAAATTTTATACCTACGCAAAAAAAAATCGCTTATATAAATGCCCTTTTGAAAGTTGGATTTGATACGCTTGATGTTGGAAGTTTTGTTTCGCCAAAAGCAATACCACAAATGGCCGATACCGGCGAAGTTTTAAAAGGATTATTATTACAATCAAAAACAAAATTACTTGCTATAGTTGCCAATTTTAGGGGAGCACAGGAAGCAATGGCATTTGATGAAATTTCTTACCTCGGTTTTCCATTTTCAATTTCTCCCACATTTCAATTGCGCAATACCAATAGCACTATTGAAGAATCGTTGAAAAGGGTGGCAGATATTCAAAACTTATGTATTAAAAATCAAAAGAAATTGGTAATTTATATTTCAATGGGTTTTGGAAATATTTACGGTGATGCTTATGATGAAGCAATTGCATTACACTGGGTAGATAAAATTTCGGCAATGGGTATAAAAACCATTTCAATTGCAGATACAGTTGGCGTAGCAACTCCACAACTTGTAAATTCCATTTTGAAAGCAGTTATACCAGCTTATCCTGCAACAGAAATAGGAGTGCACCTACATTCAACGGCCGTTAGTTGGAAAGATAAAGTAGATGCAGCATTGCAGACTGGTTGTAGGCGTTTTGATGGCGCCATAAAGGGTATTGGTGGCTGCCCTTTGGCAGGCAACGAACTGATTGGCAACATGGATACTGAACTGGTACTGCCATACTTTAAGGAGTTAGCTTTATTGAACGATTTAAATGAAACTGCTTTACAGGAATGCGGTAAACTGGCAAATGAAATATTTATTTAGAGGTTGATCCGAAAATAAAAAGTAGCGCAACCTTACACTATCCTGTAAGCATCACAGAACTTCTTTACTATTTTAAAAGTTATTTTTATAATGAACTTTCATTTAGACTTTACACCAAAACCTTTTACAACAAAGATTGGCCATTATCAAAAATTGTTACTCATAGGTTCTTGCTTTACAGAAAACATCGGTACAAAATTAAAGCACCACAAGTTTGAAGTGCTTGAAAATCCAAATGGTATTTTATTTAATCCAATCAGCATTACAAAATCCGTTACTTCCTACATTGATAATAAAAAATATACAGATAAGGACTTGTTCTATCAAAATGAATGTTGGAATAGTTGGGAGCATCACAGCCGTTTTTCTCATCCCGATAAAGATACCTGTTTAAAAGAAATTAATCAGTCGCAGCAACAGGCACATACCTTTTTAAAAAATGCAGATTGGTTAATGATTACACTTGGTTCTGCCTTTGCCTACACACTAAATTTTGCAGTGGGTAAAACAGAAAAAAGCTTGACGGGGCTTGATGGAGAGGTTGTTGCTAACTGTCATAAAGTGCCCACAGATAAATTTAATAAAAAATTATTGGGTTTAGAAGAGATTGCAAATGCACTTCAATTAATGCTTGATAAGCTGGCAGTGCTTAACCCTTCGGTAAAGATAATTTTTACTATCAGCCCTGTACGTCATTTAAGAGACGGTTTTGTTGAAAATAACCGTAGTAAAGCAAGGCTCATTGAAGCCGTTCATTCGCTTGTTGATACAAAAGAAAACCTTTTTTATTTTCCTGCATACGAACTTGTTATTGATGATTTGAGAGATTATCGTTTTTACGCAGAAGATATGGTACATCCCAATTATGCAGCTACCAATTATGTGTGGGATAAATTTGTTGCTACCTGTATTGATGAACCGGCGCAGAAGTTAATGAAAGAAATAAATACCATCAATGCCGCAAAAAGTCACAAGCCTTTCAATTCAACATCTCAGCAACACAAAAAATTTTTACAGCTAAATTTAGAAAGGGTAAACGAATTGAGCAAACAACATCTATACATCAATTTTGAAGAGGAGAAAAAGTATTTCAGCAGTAGTGATAGAAACACGGATGTTACGGATTAATACCGATGAAACAGCTTTGCAACTGATTTTAAACAAATCCCTGTAATCAGTCTCAGCCAATATTATCAGCGTTTCTATCTTTAATGAATCCTGTCTCCCCTAACCTCCATTTCCTTCATCACCTCTTTTTCATACACAAGCCATTCCTTCCAGCGTTTTTGCACTTTTTCTTTTTTGCAATAGGTAACTGCCAACTCAATAAATAAGGTGTAATGGCCAGCCTCACTTTCCATAAAGCGACGGTAAAATCTACGCATGTAAGCATCGTTCAATCCTTCACTCAGTCTTTTAAAGCGTTCGCAACTGCGGGCTTCAATTAAAGCCATTGTTAATAAGTGGTCCAGCATGCGTTCATCAGGGCTTCCACCTTTTTGTTGAAACTCAATTAATTTATTTACGTACACATCTTTGCGCTGTTTGCCAAGTTGTAATTTTCTTTTGTGTAACTCGGCTAATACCAAACGAAAATGGCCCCATTCTTCAGTTACGATAGGGCTCAGTTCTTTAACCAGTTTTTCTTTATCACTATATCTTTGAATTAGTGTAATGCAGGTAGTGGCGGCCTTTTGCTCACAATAGGCATGGTCTGTCAATATTTCTTCCAGTTGCATTTCGGCCAGGTTTATCCACCGTGGGTCAGTTGGTAATTGTAAACCAAGTATATTCTTTACATCGATATTTTCAATATTCATGATGCAAAAATAAATAATTGAAATCGGTTTGATGAGGAAGTATTTTCTTAATTTACGGGCACAAATTTTTTTATGAAAATCTTGCCACTGATTATTTCTGCTGCTGTAACAACCGGGTTGGTTGTTACCCTTAATACAAAATTATTGTTGCCTGCACCTTTGGGCAAGTTGTTAAGTCCGCAACATGGTATCTGGCAAAATGCTGAAAATGCCACAGCTGATTTTAAAATGGATCTAAGCTTTCCCCAGCTAGACGGGGCGGTGGATGTTTATCTTGATGACCGGTTAGTGCCACATGTTTTTGCAGAGGAGGAAAACGATGTTTATTTTGTGCAGGGGTATCTGCATGCTAAATTCAGGTTATGGCAAATGGAATTACAAACACATGCTGCTGCTGGAAGAGCAAGTGAAATTATAGGCAATAAAGCGCTTGCACACGACAGGGAGTTTAGAAGACTGGGCATGGGCTACGCTGCAGAAATTTCTCTAAAAGAAATGGAAAACGATCCTGCAACAAAAGCTTCCTGTGATGCATACACAGCTGGTGTGAATGCATGGATCAGCAGTTTAACAGAAAGTCAGTTACCTATAGAATATAAGTTGATTGGTTACACACCGGAACCCTGGAGCAATTTAAAAACAGCTTTGTTTTTAAAATATATGTCCTACGATTTAGCAGCTCACGATGATGATATTGAAATGACCAATGCAAAAAGCTATTTTAGTCCGGTGGATTTTGATTTGTTATATCCCTCAAAGCAGGATTCACTTGATCCGATCATTCCAAAAGGAACTGTTTATCCTGCGCCTAAAGTTATTGTACAAGCTCCTGCTACAGCAGATTCTGTTTATTTGCAAAACAAAGGTTTGCTAGTGGTGATGCAGGAGGAAAAACCCGATAAGGAAAATGGTAGTAATAATTGGGTAGCTGCCGGATCGAAGACAAAAAGTGGATCACCTATTTTATGTAACGATCCACACCTTGGTTTAAACCTTCCATCGCTTTGGTTCGAAATGCAGTTAAGCACCCCAACCTTTAATGCATATGGGGCAACTTTTCCCGGGGCCCCCAGTGTTATAATAGGTTTTAATGATAGCTGTGCATGGGGTGTTACCAATGGCGGAAGGGACGTTAGAGATTACTACGAAATAAAATTTAAAGACGATAGCCGCACAGAATATTGGTTTGATAGTTCCTGGAAAAAAACAGAATTCAGGATAGAAACAATCAAGGTTAAGGACAGTGCCAATTATGTTGATACAGTTGCTTACACAGTTTTTGGTCCGGTTATGTACGACAAAAGTTTTAGCGGCAACAGGGTAGTCAACAATAAATATTATGCAGTTAGATGGAAGGCGCATGACCCCAGCAAAGAATTGCTTGCATTTAATATGTTGAACCACGCAAAAAATTATAGCGATTATCTTGCTGCTGTAACCAATATGCATACACCCGGACAAAATTTTGCATTTGCTGCAAAAAACGGTGATATTGCCATGCGTACCCAAGGTGATTGGCCGGCAAAATGGAAAGGACAGGGAGATTTTATTATGCCGGGTACCGACAGTAGTTATATGTGGCAGGGTATGATTCCGCAGGACGAAAATCCTTTTCAATACAATCCCGAAAGAGGCTTTGTAAGCAGTGCCAATCAAAAACCTGCAGACACCAGCTATCCTTATTATTTAGGCAGAGATTACCCACCTTACCGCGGTTTTATCATCAACAGAAAACTGAGTGCTATGAATGGCATTACCCCAAAGGATATGATGGCCATGCAGGCAAGCAACTATGATGTGTTTGCAGAAATGGCAAGACCAATATTTTTAAAGAATGTCAACGAAGCAGCATTGGATGCAGGCGAAAAAAAATACCTCGAAATTTTAAAAACCTGGGACCTGAATAACGAATTAAATGCTACCGGGCCAACAGTTTTTAGTGTACTTTGGGAAAGTTTTGAAAGTAGTGTTTTTGACGATGACTTTAAAAAAGCGCCTGCTGTAATTCAGCATCCTTTTGAAAGTAGTTTGCTTGATGGTATTTTAAGGGATAGCAGTTATAAATTTTTAGACAACATTGAAACACCTCAAAAAGAAACACTCGCAGATGATGTAACCACAGCCTTTAAAAGTGCAGCAGCAAAATTAAAAACAGTAGAAGTGGAAGGACGTTTGCCATGGGCGGCATATAAGGCTACCAGGGTAAATCATTTAACAAAACTGGAGCCTTTTAGCAGATTAAATTTGCCGGTAGGGGGTGGTACTCATTGCATCAATGCTACAAAAGAAAATCATGGCCCCAGCTGGCGTATGATTGTAAGCCTCACGGCTCAAACCGAAGCCTATGGTGTTTATCCCGGTGGCCAAAGTGGTAATCCCGGCAGCAGGTTTTACGATAATTTTATTGATCAGTGGGCCGCCGGAAAATATTATGCTTTGTGGATGATGAAAAAAGGAGAGGAGAATGACAACAGGATTAAGTGGAAAATGAGCTTCAGTAAATCTTAACAAAAATAACCAGCGAATGTGCTAATGATAAGATTGAAAAATGGGTACTCTTTATTTTAAAAGTTTTTAATTATTATAATTATGAAATTTATCGTTTCTATCGTTTTAATGGCTTTACTAAGTGTAGCCGCCTGCTTGTATTTTCCCTGGTGGACTATTGCAATCGTAGCATTTATAGTAGCCTCTTTAATTCCTCAATCACCCGGCAAATCTTTTTTAGCAGGGTTTATTGCATTGTTATTGTTATGGGGCTCTTTATCGTGGTATATCAGTAATAACAACAATCATTTACTGGCACACAAAGTTTCTATGATAATTTTAAAAACAGACAGCCCTTATTTACTGATTATGTCAACAGCACTTATAGGAGCATTGGTAGCAGGTTTTGCAGCTTTGTCAGGAAGTTATTTAAGGAGGAAATAGTAAATGTTGGTAGCAAAAATTATTCTTGTCAAGCCTTATATGCATTCCAGTATACTTCCCGGCCACTACGGGGCTCTTGTACTTTGGAGCTCTTGGTATTTCCTTACAAATTCGCTGTTATATTCATTGTTTTATAAAAGTAATAATTCAATAGCCTCACGAATTGAAACAAATCGGCCTTCCTAAAATCAGCCATTAGACATTTTAGGTGGAATTTTTTAATTATTATTTTCACCATTTACATCTTCATAACATATTCACTGTTAATTTCGTGGCTATTCAAATAAAACCATGCGGAAAATTTTATTAATTCTTTTTATACTTGTTTCCGTAAAGGCCTCAGCGCAAAAAATATTTGGTACAGTGTTTAATGCTAAAGGCGATCTGTTGCCTTATTCCTCCATCACCATAAAAGGCACCACTATCGGCGCAAGTGCAAATAATAGAGCAAAGTTTGCAATTCCGGTGGCCCCGGGTACTTATACAATCATTTGCCAGCATATTGGGTATACCACACAAGAAAAAACAATTACCATCACCACATTGGAGGAAGAAATCCCTTTTGTTTTAAGCGAACAAAAACTGTTGATGAAAGAAGTTGTTGTGAAAAGTAATGGGGAGGACCCTGCTTACCAAATTATTCGGGAGGCTATTAAAAAACGCCCTTTTTATGGCAAGCAGGTAAATGCATTTACCTGCGACCTATATGGCAAAGACATGATTAAACTACGGAGGTTACCAAAAAAAATATTTGGAAAAAAAATACCGGATGATGACAGGCAGGAAATGATGCTTGATACCCTGGGAGTGGGGATTATTTATTTATCTGAATCAGTTGCAAAAATTGCTGCGCAACAACCTGATAAATTTAAAATGCAGGTAATTAGCAGCAGGGTTAGCGGTAGTAGTGGCTTTGGTTTTAGCTTTCCAACCTTTATTAGTTTGTATCAAAATACGGTGTCAATTTTTGCGGAACAACTTAATCCCCGTGGCTTTGTTTCGCCTATTGCTGATGGGGCGATTGGCTTTTATAAATTTAAATTCTTAGGTAGTTTTTGGGAAAACGGAAAGGAGATAAATAGTATCCGGGTAACTCCACGAAGAGACTACGAGCCTTTATTTTCGGGCATCATTAACATAACAGAAAACGATTGGCGTATTCATAGTATTAATCTGACTCTTTCAAAAAAATCTCAACTGGAAGTAATAGACACGTTGCAGATAACGCAGTTTTATGTGCCTGTAAATGACGAAGTATGGAGAGTGAAAAATCAACTGCTTCATTTTAATTTTAATAAATTAGGCATTGATGCCGTGGGTAATTTTGTAAATATCTACGCTGGTTACAATGTTGCTCCCAACTTTAGTAAAGATTATTTTGACAGGATAATAATTAAATACGATACTGATGTAAATAAAAAATCAAAGGCTTACTGGGATACAATCCGGCCAGTTCCATTGGAAAAAGAAGAGGTTAAAGATTACCAGGTTAAAGACAGCCTTTTTGAGAAAAGAAAAGAAGATGGCATCAGTAAATTTGCCATCGATTCATTAAAAAAGAAGCAGGGAAAACTTAAGCTGTACGATGTGTTTTGGAGTGGTATAAACAGAACGCATTACAGCCTCGGTAACACCTATAACTGGGGCATAGTCTCCTTACTCAAAAACCTTGAATACAACACTGCTGAAGGGGTGGCTTTAAATGTGGCTGCTTATTATGAAAAATTTCTGCCAATATCAAAAACTACTATTTCAGTAAAACCAACTATCAGGTATGGTTTTAACAACAGTCATCTAAATGCATGGATAGATGTTACACTCAGGGAAAGAGATTTTGAGATGGATCAAAAAATTAAAAGAACAGAATGGGCATTTTCCGGGGGAAAAAGAATAAGCCAGTTTAACAAAGAAAGTCCTATAACGCCATTAGTAAACAGCATCAGTACGTTGTTTTATGGTGATAATTTCATGAAGACCTATGAGAATATTTTTGCTGCGGCAGGTTTTATTAAAAAATATGAAAATGGGTTAAACTTTACAGTTAAGGGGTTATACGAAGACAGGATACCCTTAAACAATACTACTAATTTTACCTTCTTTAAAAGTGATAGCATTAACATAACTCCCAACTATCCCTACGAAAAAATTAACCAACAATTTAAGCGCTACCAGGCTGTAATATTAAGTATTGATATTAGTTACAGACCAGGCCAGCAGTTTATACAATTTCCCTATCGAAAAATTCCTATCGGTTCAAAGTATCCAATATTTACTTTCAATTTTACCAAAGGCATCAAAAATATTTTTGGAAGTGATGTAGACTTTGATAAATGGAGGCTGAGTGTAACCGGGGATAATAATTTTAAACTGGGCGGCCTGCTAAAATACAAGTTTGGAATTGGTGGTTTTTTAAACAGCAAAAGTGTTTTTATACAAGATTATCAGCACTTCAATGGTAATCGTTCTACAACAGCTGCAGAATATTTAAACAGTTTTCAACTGTCTTCTTATTATGCCAATAGTACCATTTCGTCGTTTTATGCCATCGCACATGCCGAGCACCATTTTAATGGATTATTAACAAACAAGATTCCTTATTTTAACCGTTTAAACTGGAACCTTGTAGCGGGCACCAATACATTTTTTGTTAATCAATATAGCAATCATGTTGAATTATTTTTTGGCTTTGAAAACATTTTAAAAGTTTTTAGAGTTGATTTTATTGCAGCTTTTGAAAATGGCGGCAGAAGAAGGACAAGCGCTGTCAGCATAGGTTTGGGAGGATTATTTGGCAGCTCTATTGGCAAAACCATAAACAGCATTGATAAGACCAACGGTTTTTAACAGATAATACCCGTGCCTTTCTCTGGCACTTAATAATTATATTTGTACTTCAATTTGGTTTGCCCTGCAAGCATCCAATCTTTAAAAGATTTTCTGGTGTTGCCAGAATCAAATTAATTATTATGGCCGTATTACACAACCGGGTTTCGCAGGCGGAGCTCAAAAAATTATTGTACCAGGAAACAACTCCCCGTAGTACAATTTCTTTTTACCAATATTTTGCGATAGCAAATACACAGCAATTCAGGGATGACCTATATGCAGCACTAAATGCATTGCAGGTTTTTGGAAGAATCTACATTGCTGCTGAAGGTATTAATGCCCAGGTAAGTGTGCCTGAAAGTAATTACGAAGCGTTTAAAAATTACCTGTATGCTATTCCGCAATTAAATGGACTGAGGTTAAACATTGCAGTAGATGATGATGGCAAATCATTTTGGGTATTGAAAATAAAAGTGCGGCATAAAATTGTAGCCGATGGCATTACAGACCCGGCCTTTAGTATGGGAAAAAAAGGCAGGTATGTAGATGCTATAAAGATGAATGCCTTGCTGCAGGATAAGGACACCGTGGTGATAGATATGCGCAATCATTATGAGTTTGAAGTAGGCCATTTTGAAAATGCCATCGAAATACCCAGCGACACTTTCAGGGAACAATTACCCATGGCAGTTGATATGATGCAGGATAAAAAAGAAAAGAATATCATTATGTATTGTACCGGTGGTATACGTTGTGAGAAAGCAAGTGCTTATATGTTGCACAATGGCTTCAACAATGTTTTTCATTTAGAAGGTGGCATTATTAATTATGCAAGGCAGGCTAAAGAAAATAATGTAGATAGTAAATTTATTGGTAAAAATTTTGTGTTTGATGACAGGCTGGGAGAGCGCATAACACCGGATATTATTGCGCATTGTCATCAATGCGGGCAGCTTGCTGATACGCATACCAATTGCAAAAATGAGGCTTGTCATTTGTTATTTATACAATGTGCCGCATGTGCCGAAAAGTATGATGGGTGCTGCACTCCTGAATGCAAGACAGTTTATAACATGCCCATAGAAGAACAAAAACAACTACGCAAAGGGATAGAAAAAGGTACGATGGTTTTTAATAAAAGTAAACAACGGTTAAGGCCAAGATTAGATGAGATTAATGGAATATGAAATACTGTAAGATTAAAGTGAAAGCAAAAAAACTAAAATTAAAAAGTAAAAATTAAAAATAGACTTTCTTAAAAGAATAGTGTATTACTTTTTTACATGCTTTAGTTAAACGCTCTATGTGGCTTATCTTACAAATTACAGATATCCTCTGATAGGATGGAGTTATTAGTTTTTTAATTATCAATTATTAATTTCAATAAATCCATTTGATACAAACAGGGTTGGGTACTTCGATGCGCTTACCAGTATCCGATAGTAACCCTGTTTTTTTATCTATTTTAAAAATAACAATGTTATCGCTTTGCTGATTGGCTACCAGTAAATAACTGCCGGTTGGATCAAAATTAAAATTGCGGGGTGTTTTACCTAAGGTAGATTGTGTGCCCACTACAGTTAGTTTTCCGTTTTGTTGGTTAATACTAAAAATGGTAATGGTATTGGCATCACCGCGGTTGCTGCAATATAAAAATTTCCCGTCTGGCGATACATGTATATCTGCACTGCCAATGGCACCGGTAAAGTCTTTTGGCAAAGCATTAAGGCGTTGTTGTTTTGTTAGCTTGCCATTATTGTATTTATATACCACTACTGTACCCGTAAGTTCTTCCATCAGGTAGGCGTATTGGCCATTGGGTGCAAATTCAAAATGTCTTGGCCCTGATCCGGGTTTAGAGTTAGCAGTTTTTTCTGCTGTTGGTGTAAGCTTCCCTGTAGCCTTATTTAGCTGATAAATAAAAATTTTATCAACACCTAAATTAGGAACAAACAAAAATTTATTATCAGGTGATACTACAGTCGCATGTACATGCGGCCCTTCCTGTCTGTCCAGGTTAGCACCGATTCCGGCATGTGCTATTACCTGGCTGGCCACATTGATTGATCCGTTAGGCTTAACAGGGAATACCGCTAAAGTACCGCTTGAATAATTACCTGCAAAAACCCATTTACCGGTTTTGTCTGTTGCTACATAGCAAGGGTTTGTTCCACCGGATAATTGCTTATCCAAGGCAGTTAATTTACCATCAGCAGCAGTAAAAGAAAAAGCTGTAACTGCACCTCCTACAACAGAATCGGTGGTATCAGCATTTTCATTTACAGCGTATACTGTTTTTTTATTGGGTGCTATAGCAAGGTAAGATGGGTTACTTGTTTTGGCAACGCTGATCAAATTATTATCAGCGTTTTTAGTATCAAATTGATACACATAAATACCCTCACTTTTACCTGAAGTGTAAGTACCTACCAGTAAATAAGGATTTTTTTGAGCAGTAGCAGCAGAAAAGGCAAGCAGGCTCAACAGCAAACATCTTATGTTCATATTTTATTTTTTGAAGGGGCAATGTATATAATAAGTGCAGGTAGATTTTAATATTAGTAGAGCGTAAAATCTTACAGTAAAATTTGTTGCAATGCTTTATTAATGCGGTCAAAAGTAGCTTCGTTACTTAATGGCTCGGGTACAAATTTTTCACCAATAACTTTTTCGTAAAGTTCAATGTAACGGTTGCTGATGGTGGTTATCCATTCATCAGTCATTTCCGGAACTACCTGCCCTTCCTTGCCCATAAAATTATGCTCAATCAGCCATTCCCTTACAAACTCTTTGCTCAGTTGTTTTTGTCGTTCGCCTTTTGCCTGTCTTTCTTCATATCCGTCTGCATAAAAATACCTGCTTGAGTCCGGTGTATGAATTTCATCCATTAAATAAATTACATCACCAATTTTACCAAACTCATATTTGGTATCTACCAATATCAAGCCCTGTTTAGCAGCCAGTTGTTTGCCCCTTTCAAAAAGAGCATGTGTATATTTTTCCAACACGGCATAATCGGCTTCGCTGGCAATGCCTGTTTTAATAATATTTTCCCTGCTGATATCTTCATCGTGTCCAACAGTTGCTTTTGTGGAAGGAGTAATAATAGGAGCAGAAAAGATATCATTCTCTTTCATTCCGTCAGCCATCGTTACGCCACACAATATTCGTTTGCCGCTGCTATAGGTGCGCCAGGCATGCCCTGTAAGATTTCCTCTTATAACCATCTCCACTTTAAAAGGAATACATTTTTTGCCAATGGCACTATCAGGAGTGGGAGTGGAAACCAGCCAGTTAGGACAAATATCACTGGTTGCTTTTAACATGTATGCAGCTATTTGATTTAAAACCTGTCCTTTAAATGGAATTGCTTTGGGAAGAATTACATCAAAAGCAGAGATACGGTTGCTTGCTATCATTACCAGCCAATCATCAGCGATGGTGTATACGTCTCTTACTTTTCCGCTGTAAAAATTTGTTTGCCCGGGAAATTGAAATGTTGCCATAAAGCTAAATTACAGGCAACTGAATGAACCACCCAATTTACAGTCATAATTAATTTCAACATTGGTGCGAAATAAAATTTTTGTTAAAGCATAACTATGCTTACTTTACCGGATATTTATTCAATAAACAACGCTAAATGAAAAATTACCTAATCTATCTATGCACATTAGTGCTGTTAAATGTTGTGTCCAATGCAGCTTTTGCACAAAATTCCACCATATCAGGTAACATAGTTAACCGCGTCAGCAACGAGAGTGTTTCAGCCGTATCCATTACTGTTAAAGGATCAGATGCAGGTACTTTTACTGACGACAGAGGCAACTTTAAGTTATCCATAAACCAGCCATTGCCCGTTACTTTATTAATATCTTCTGTAGGTTATACCATACAGGAAGTTGTAGTAAGTAATGCCGGCGAACCGTTAAAGGTTAAATTAGAACCTGCCAATACATTAGGTCAGGAGGTAGTTGTTGCTGCTTCAAGAGGAGCACAAAAAATATTGGAATCACCGGTTTCCATCGAAAGAGTGAGTGCCGCCAATATCCGCAATGCACCGGCCGCCAATTTTTATGATGTAGTAAGTACTTTAAAAGGAGTGGATGTAACCACTTCTTCTTTAACTTTTAAAACACCCACCACAAGAGGTTTTGGCGGTAGCGGAAACGTAAGATTTAATCAATTGGTAGATGGCATGGATAACCAGGCACCCGGATTAAATTTTTCTGTAGGCGCTATTGTTGGATTAAATGAATTGGATATAGATAATATAGAATTATTGTCCGGTGCATCTTCGGCTTTATATGGACCGGGTGGCATGAATGGAACTATGTTGATGACCAGTAAAAATCCTTTTAAATACCAGGGGTTATCTTTTGTTGCAAAAATAGGAGCTAATCATGTAGACGGAAAAGACCGGTCCGCATCTCCTTATTACAATGTGAGTGTAAGATGGGCGAATAAAGTTTCAGAAAAATTTGCTTTTAAAATAACAGCAGAATTGATACAGGCAAAAGACTGGATTGGCACCGACTACAGGGATTACGACCGGTCGAATGGTGTATTGAAAGCGGGAACAAGACAAACAGATCCAAACTACGATGGCGTAAATACCTATGGTGATGAAACTACTGCAGATCTTCGCCAGGTATTAAGTGGTATCGCCGGGCAGGCACCTTTTTTAGCGCCATTTATCAATACCTTATCTCAAAAACCGATCAGTGTTTCCCGAACAGGATATACAGAACAACAAATAATTGATCCCAATACAATCAATATAAAATTAGGAGGATCATTTCACTATAAAATTTCGCCACGAACTGAAGCGATTTTTGCAGGTTACTGGGGCACAGGAAATACAGTGTATACGGGTGCATCCAGGTATTCAATAAAGAATTTTAAAATGGGACAGTATAAGCTTGAGTTACTTAACAAAAACTGGATGTTGCGTGCTTATACTACACAGGAAAATGCAGGTGAAACCTACAACCTTAGTGCTACCACACAAAATTTTAATGAAGCATGGAAACCAAGTGGTGGTTCTACAGGCTGGTACTCGCAATATGGGCAGGCTTATTTGGCGG
>JANXSR010000424.1 GCA_025352625.1 Ferruginibacter sp. | reverse complement strand
GCACCACGTTCATGACCGAATAATTCACTCTCAATTAAATTGGCTGGTAAAGTAGCACAGTTTATTTTTATCAGTGGACGTTTGCTCCGCTTGCTTATGTTGTGAACTGCCCTGGCCAGTAATTCTTTACCGGTGCCGCTTTCACCCAAAATCAACACCGTGGCATCGGTAGAAGCAACCTGTTCTATTTGCTGCAAAACCTTATGAAACTTTTTACTCTTGCTTACAATTTCTTCAAAATTATTATTCAGTTTAATTTCATCCTGTAAATATTGGTTCTGCGCCTGTAATATTGCCTGTTCCTGTTCCAAAAGAATGCGATCGGTAATATCTAAGAACATGGTACGGGTAAATTGCCCGCCTATATCCGGGTTCGACCACCATTGAAGCCAGATTGGAAGACCATTGTCTTTGCGACGGAGTTCAAGTACAACACCACTGGTATCCGTTCCGCCACCAATTGATTCAAAGGCGTCTTTAACGCGTTTCTGTGCATCAGGTGTTTCCGGTGCTAATGATTTCCCATATGTAAAAGGAACTTCTTCTGGCGTAACACCTAAAATCCTTAACGCCGCACGGTTTGCTTTAATGAATTTAGAATCAAGTCCTTCATGAACATAAGCAATGGGAGCTTCTTCAAACAAATCACGGAATCGTTCTTCACTTTCTTTAAGCAGTTCTTCTAACCTGGCATTTGCATTTTTTAATTTTTCTTCATATTCTTTTTGTTGACGAATATCTCTCACAATGCAACAGAAAACTTCCTGTTTATTATGTTCAAAATAATTACTGATAACTTCAACATCATACAAATGCCCTTGTTTGTGTTTAAATTTCGTTTCAAAAGTCAATTGCTTTGCGGCCTTTAATTTTTTTCTGAAGATGGTTAAATCAGCAGTTAATTCTGACGTATTGATTTCTTTAACTTTCATGGTTACCAATTCCTCTCTTGAATACCCGGATATTTTGCAGGCCGAGTCATTTACATACATAATGTTTCCATCAGAATTGTTCCAAAATACAGCTTCAGTTAAGTTTTGAAAAGTGAAGTAAGAAAGGCTTCTGTCGCTATCAAAATCCTGCATATGCTTTTTTGTCATCACTAAAATTTTTATATCTGTGCGATATTTTAAAATACATTATTGAGTCTTAATAACGGTTATAATTTTCTGACAGGAGCCATTAAAAAATTGAGTCGAAACAACTGCACTAGAAAAACAATCCAAGACTTGGATAATAAAATGAAAAAAGAAAATTATAGCGGAAGTAGATTCTTTTGACCAGGATAATTTCCTGAAATATAGTGACTTTCCTGATATCCCGTGAAAATAAATTCAGTTATCCGAATGTCACTATGCTTTTATAAATCTCTCAAAGCCTTTACTGTACTGGTTTTTAGGTAGATCATAAAGCCGTTAAACTTGCTGGCATCCCATTTGGCTATATTAACTGTACCAATTTAGAAGGATCACATGATTAAAATAGCAAACAAGCAAACCTTCACAGAAAAAATATTAAACGGAAGAGGTTTACAGATTGTGCGTTTTTGCGCAGAATGGAGTGGTCCTTGTCAAATGATGGTACCTATTTATCAGGAAATGTTTAGCATGTATAAAAAGTCAGCTTCCTTTTACAGAATTGATATTGATGAAGCTCCTTTATTAAAAAAGGAATTTGGTATTACAGAATTACCAACAATCTTGTTTTATAAAAACGGGACTGTTATTGATTTCGCAGTGGGATTGATTTCAAGAGATGAACTGATTGCCAAGATGGAAAAATTGATCGGATAATTTCCATATTCCTTCTATGAAAGATTCATTATTGACGAATTAATTTTTATTCAAAAAAAACTGAATCATGTATAATCAAATTAACTTTTCAATGGTAAATCAAACTAATGGAAGTCTTATATTTAATCTATATAAGTTTGAAGAAAACTGCTTTTTCGGGCAGATACAACGCAATAATTATTTTTCCCTTATTTGGGTTAAGGAAGGTTCCGGCAAAGTAAAAACAGGTTTTTCTGAATTTGATTTTAGGGCCAATACACTGTTTGCCTTTGCGCCTTTTCAGCCTTTTATATTTTCAACGGAAAACGATATAAAAGGTATTGTTATTAATTTCCATCCTGAGTTTATGTTTATCCACCAGCACGAAAAGGAAAAGGCATTTAAGGAAGTACTTTACAACAATACCAACCAACCTCCATTTGTAAGCATCGATATTAATTCAGTAGCAGCCTTTGATATGTTATGTGAAAAAATTGAGACTGAGATACAAAATCCTTCACTGGCACAGCATGATTTGCTGGTGGCCTATTTAAGAATATTCCTGATCAATGCATCCAGGTTAAAAATGGAGCAACAGCCATCGGCTGCAGTTGCCGGAAAAGAGAGTAAAGAACATCATATACTTCAAAAGTTAAAAGATGCCATTGAAGAAAACTTCAGGGCAAAACATTCGCCCGGTGATTATGCAGCAATGCTGTACGTTACTACAAAAACGTTGGCGAAGGTTTCTAAATTACATTATAACAAAACACTTTCAAATGTCATCAATGAAAGAATCATCATTGAAGCTAAGAGAGAATTATATCTAACCAATAAAGCGGTGAAGGAAATTGCATACGAGCTGGGATATGAAGATGAATATTATTTCAGTCGTTTCTTTAAAGTAAATACCAATGTATCACCACAAAAATATAGGGAAACAGTTGCCTACGCCAGGGCATAATAGATGGGGCCGCGGTACGGCCATTGTTTAAACAGAAAGAAGTGGCTCTCTTTAAATATTTGCTTGATCCGGGGAAAAAT
>JANXSR010000401.1 GCA_025352625.1 Ferruginibacter sp. | reverse complement strand
ATTGGAGTGCCAATCACATTAACAGCATCTGGTTACGGGACCTCCGGACTTGTTATTGCAGAGGGTGACTTTACAAATACCAGCCCTGCAGGTTGGTATGGCATGAATGGCAATGCAAGCAACAATAGTGGTAACGGAAGTCAAATCTGGGGCGTTACAAATAACCCTGATACATATTATGGTATTACCTACGGTTCATCAACGGGTAGGTATATGGTTACAAGTGGCGCAACTTCAAGCAACTTAACTACACCAGCTTTCAGTACTGTTGGTATGTCTTCCGCAGTATTAGTTTTTAATGAAGGGTATACTTTTGCTACGGGTGCAATTGCATCAATTGAGATTACTACCAATGCCACAGGTCTCGGCCCCTGGCCAGCTGGTCCCTGGACTACCCTCAAAAGTTATACAGTTCCGGGTACTTCCGCAGGTGCTAAAAATCCCTTTCCCCTGGCAGCCGGCATTGATTTAAATGCTTACTTGGGCTTGTCAAATTTAGCAATCAGGTTTAACTACCAGGGTGCTGCATCAAGCGTTTGGGTTTTGGACAATGTAGTGGTAACAAATACCATAAGTAATCCAACCGGTACTAATGCATACAATCCGCTTTATTATACCTGGTCACCTACCACCGACCTTTCTAGCCCTAATACTAACACCACTACTCCAACTGTTACTTATACCCCAACAATTGGTAATGGTACAGGAGTAAAAAGCTATACTGTTTCAACTCAGGTAGGCAGTTGTGCTGCAATTACTACATCAGCAGCGGTAAACATAACTGTAAATCCATTGCCAACAGCTACCATCAGCGGTACAACTGCAGTTTGCCTGAACGCAACGCAACCATTAATAACATTTACCGGTGCCAACGGAACAGCACCTTATACATTTACTTATAAAATCGGGTCAGGAGCTAACCAAACAGTTACTACAGTATCGGGCAACTCTGTAACAGTTGCAGCGCCAACAACTGCGACAGGTACTTTTGTTTATACATTGATAAGTGTAATGGATGCAAGCAGTACAGCGTGTACCCAATTACAAAGTGGAACCACTACTATCACAGTTAATCCATTGCCAACAGCCACCATCAGTGGCACAACAGCAGTATGTCTGAATGCAACACAACCACTAATAACATTTACCGGTGCCAATGGAACAGCACCTTATACATTTACTTATAAAATAGGGTCAGGAGCTAACCAAACAGTTACAACCGTTTCTGGTAATTCAGTTACGGTGTCGGCACCAACAACAACAGCGGGTTCATTTGTTTATACGCTGATAAGTGTACAAGATGCAAGCAGTTCCACTTGTACGCAATTGCAAAGTGGAACGGCTACAATAACAGTAGCTGCCGTAACAGTTGCCGGTACTTTACCTTCCGTTTCTGTATGTACCAGCGGAACAGGAACGTTAACTTTAACCGGAAATACAGGTAGTGTAGTTCGGTGGGAATCGTCATTGGATAATTTTGCTACAGCGGGTACAGTAATTGCCAATACTACCACCACACAAAACTACACAGCGGCAGCAGCAACAATATATTATCGTGCCTATGTTCAAAGTGGAACCTGTACTGCAGCATATTCTACCATTGCTACAGTGGGCCTGCACAATGTTTGGACAGGTTTTACCAGCACTAATTGGAGCACGGCTTCCAACTGGTCTGACGGATTATTGCCTTCAACAAGTTGCCCTGATGTTATTATTCAAAATGTTACCAATAAACCTGTTTTAAGCTCAGGTACTGCAACCATCAATAACCTGATTATAAATACTGGTGCATCTTTAACTATTACCGGAGCTACCTTGCAAATTGCCGGTACCATCACCAATACAAGCGGCACATTTAATGTAAGCAATGGTAGTCTTGACTTTAACGGAGCAACTCCACAAACAATTGCAGCCAATTTGTTTCTTGGTAATAATTTAAAAAATCTTATGGTTAGCAATACCAGCCTGTCAGTATCTGCCGGTGGCGGATTATTAAACATTACGGGCGACCTTGCTTTTGGAAACATTAGCAATGCAACGCTTACCACAAATGATAATATTGTGTTGGCATCAACCGCAACAAGTACTGCAAGGGTAGCAGATATCTCCAATGGTGGTACAAGATCAGGGAACACATTTAGTGGTAAAGTTACTGTGCAGCGTTATTTCCCTGCACTAAGGGCTTGGCGTTTAATTACAGCTCCATTATCAAACACAGGTAATATTTTTAGTACCTGGCAAAATGGTGGAACTTATACAGTAGGGCAAGGAACACTTGTTACAGGTTCTGTACTTGGTACAGGCGGTGCAGGCAATGGCCTTGATAACGGACCATTCCTTAACCCTTCCTTAAAAACTGGCAGTAGCCTTACTGATGTTAATAATACCGTAACAATGCTGCTTTCAAACAACACAGCAAGTGCTGCTAATATTGGGTATTTAATGTTTGTAAGAGGTGATAGAAACCCTATTAATACTGTTGTTCCCAACACCAACACCACCACTTTAAGCAGCAAGGGTAATTTGCAAACGGGACCGCAATCTTTTACAGCAACGCCTGTTTTAGGTGCATATACTTTAGTAGGTAATCCGTATGCCTCTCCCGTAGATTTAGGTTTGGTAACACTATATAACCTGGAAAATCTTTTTTATGTTTGGGATCCAAGACTTAGTACTGTTGGCGGGTATGTATTAATGCAAGGCCCAGCACCGTTTACTTTTATACCCAATAATAGTCCGGGTCTTCCAACAAAGGATGTCCAATCGAGCGAGGCATTTTTTGTACGTACTTCTACAACAAATCCTGCTTCTATTGTCATTAATGAATCAAATAAATCTTCTGGTAATAACCTTAGTATGTTCAGGCCAATGAACCCGGCCCCTTCGCAATCTTTAAGAACTAATTTGTACTTGCTAAACAGTGATGGCACCCGGCATATGGCAGATGGTAACTTAGCATTGTTTGGCGACAGTTATAACCCCGGCGTAGATTTGCAGGATGCCCTTAAATTTGGTAATGTAAATGAAACATTTGGTGTATTAAATGGCAACACTTCTTTAGCCCTCGACAGAAGGCCGCCATTGGCAAATACTGATACGGTGTTCTTTAATTTTGCTAAAGCAAGGCAATTAAAATACCAGTTTGAATTTACTACAGAGCTACTTGAAAGGGAGAACCTCGCTGGTTTTGTAGAAGATAAATTTCTACACAAGCTATCGCCGCTGAATATGAATGGTACTATTAAATTAGATTTTGAAGTTACCGCAGATGCCGCTTCTGCCGCCATAGACCGTTTTAGGGTAGTGTTTAAAGCTCCGGTTGTTTATACCAAATTAACTGCATCGGTATTGAGCAGCGACATTGGTGTTGAATGGAATGTTGCCAGCGAGTTAGATATAAAAGCCTATGATGTAGAACGTTCAACCGATGGAATTAATTTTACCAAAATGGGCACGGTAACTTCAGCCGGTAACAGCAACACAGCGGTTACCTATACATGGCTGGATAAATCGCCTGCACTTGGCCATTACTACTACAGAATTCGCAGTGTTAGTAACAGCAATGTTGTGGGGCATAGCAATATTGCCAAAGTAAAAATAAACAAGAGTACACCTGCCATTTATGTTTTCCCTAACCCGGTAACAGAAAATATACTTCAGTTACAAATGAATGGTATGGCCCAAGGTATGTATGGAGTAAGGTTAATGAACAGTCTTGGACAGGCAGTGGTAACCAATAGAATTAGTCACACAGCCGGTACTTCTACTGAAACAATCAGGCCAGAACGCAAACTGGTTGGAGGTGTTTATGAATTACAGGTAACGGCACCGGATAAAAAAATAACGATGGTTAAAGTAATTGTGAATTAAGCATATCTATACGTACATAAAAACAGTCCCCGGTTCATTGTTGAACCGGGGATTTTTTTTATATGATACACATTTAGTTCGTAAACTGGGGTCTGCATGTGGCCTCGAATAAAAAGTGCTAGAAATTTTCAGCATCAGCCGTTAAGAAATCAAGGCTGTTTGAGCCAGCGGAATATATAAAGTTTTGAACTCTGGCGACGTCTCGAAAGTTTTCGGGATCCTTGATTTTAGGCTTATGTTGAAAATTTCAGCCTTTTTATTCGCAGCCTTGATTTTTTTTGTTTCTTTTTTTTATCAAGAAAAAAAGAAAATGGGGTTTAACACAAAGGAGTAAAGGCTTTACGAATTAAATGCCTGAGCGTTTACTAAACTCAATTCTTCCAATTTGGGCAACTTTTCTAATCTTTGATAAAACTGAAAATTGAGCATTATTGTAAAGAAAACAGAAGGAGACTTTTGTAAAATTAATACTGATAGTGAACAACGGTTTGGTATCAGGAGACTTCAAAAGCTGCATGGGAGGGGCCCAGGTAAATAAGGTCAGCATATCCAAGTGCAAGTTGCTTAGCAGACAATCGAGTTGTTTTCAGCATAAAAGGAAATCATTATACAATGCCGTTAAGGCGTTAAGGCGTTTTAAAAATTGTAACCACAGTAAGCCGAGGAAAAAAACGTCTTAACGCCTCAACGGCAATTTTTTTCTTAACTAAGCGGCATTGAATCATTATAGATTAATTGTAAAAATATACTACAACTATCCACCAGGTATTTGCTTTCGCCCTATTTATCAATAATGTAAGCTTTATGTTTTTGTAATTTGCCTACTTGTAATTTGAAGGACGGCAGAAAAGTTATTAATTCTTCGATTTTACTTGTGAAGCAATTAAGAACAACAATTGTAACTGTATATTTCTCTATATTCTGTTGGTGCAGTAAGTTTTTATCAATAGTCAGTAAAATGTCGAATTTATTTTCAACGCAATAAGTCATCAATTTGCCATTTTTAATTCCACTCAACGCTAATTCTCTAACTGTAAAAACTTCAAATTCTTCTAAATACTTTTTTAGGCGTTTGGTAACACATTCATCAAGCAATATTTTCATGGAGAATATTTGATGATGTTTCAATTAGCTTCTGTGACATTTCAAGAACTCGTATGACTTGCGTCCTGCTTACACCTTCAAAATCTTCAAGAAAAATTTCGATTGTGTCACCAGTCTCCAAATAGTCGAAAAGATTTTTTATTGGGACTCTCGTTCCAAAAAAAACAGGCGTTCCTCCTAAAATTTCTGGGTCTATATTTATTACACGTGTGTCCATAACTTAAAATTTCGATTATCAAATTTACACTATTTTGTTGGGACTATAATGCCGAAAAAGGGTGATGCCTAACAAATGATTTGGATACGATTTGTTGGGATGCAAGCTTAAAATAATAAAATGCAATTACAGTTGGAATGGTACAATCAGCATATACTCCATCAGACTTAGCGAATGTTGCAGGACTGAAAAGCAGGGCAAGTGAAATTCTAAACAGAAAGAGAAAACGATCACTTGAAATGATTAGACAAATTCATGATAGACCGAACATTCCGACCGAAGTATTAATTCAGGAATATTAAATAAAGTATGTCAACCAATAATGCTTGTCAAAATTTTAAATGCATCCGGCCAATTGACCCGGTTATTGATAATTGCTAAACAATGATTCTACATTTCATTAACCAACTTTCACTAAAGCCCCTTCTATTTCCAACTTAGGAACAAAGCCGCAGTAACAATTACCAGTTAATATTTTGTTCCATAAATTCTTTTATTGATTTATGTACTGCAACCATATTACTTTGGGTTTGTTGCTGGGCAGCTTTCCATTGCTTCTGCATATTCTTTTTTAAGGTGGGTTCATCCTGGTAATCTGCATCCGTTATTAGACCTAAAGCCTCGTCCCTAAAATCAGACATTTCTATTTTGTACCTGCCATCTTTAAAAGACAACTTTAGCATAAAACTTATCAGGCGGCTATCTACCCCGGATAAAATATTGCCGGGTGCCTGGTAATTAAAACTGCCTTTTACAAGTAAGAGCCCGGCATCTTTATCTGCTATCTGTATCACTTTACTGGCACTGGCAAAATGTTTGCCTACCCATTCCACCCCATTTAAATAAAGGGTTTCTTTTTTTGTGGCACTATCAACCGTTTCGACAGTTACAAATGAAAGGGGCCTGGGACTTTGTTGTGCGAAGGAACTTACATAAATAAGCGTAACACAAACGAGTAGTAATGTTTTTTTCATAAATAGTAATATTGGAATTCTTTTAAATAAAAAGAATGCAACAAACAAAACAAAAATCTTGCCAGAGTGTGAAGGGGTGGGCTTATACGTTCAATATATTGTTTTGGTTAAGCTAATTTATAAAGACATGCAGGTGCTGCATTTTGTCAGCAGGGCATAAAAAAAATGGGATAACTCAGGTTGCTGTTTGTTTACCAACAGCTTTATCAACCAATTTATTAAGGGTAAGGCCCTGCACAATTACAGAGAAAATTACAATAAAATAGCTACAGCTTAAAATGATTTCGCGGTGGTGAGACGCACGTAGGGAAAGTGCCATCGCAATTGAAATGCCGCCACGTAAACCAGCCCAGGTAAGTATGGATAGATTTGTAAAGTTGATCTTTCGCAATTCGAAAATTGCAACCAACGATACGCTTGCCGCTCTTGCTATTAGTATGATGATAATTGACAAAAAGCCTATCAGCCAATAGTTATTTAAAAAAGGCAATAGTACCAATTGCAGTCCAATCATTACAAACAGTATGGTGTTTAATACTTCATCGAGCAATTGCCAGATGCGGTTTAAAAACTGGTTAGCGGGATGATCTTTACCAAAACTATTGTTGCCAACCACAAGGCCGGCCACTACAGCAGCCAAAGGGATGGAGGCATGAAAATAGTCAGCAATTACTGATATGCCCAGCACTACGGCGATTGAAATTAAAAAGATGGTCTGAAAATCTTTGATGGATTTTATAAGCCGGTAACCGCCAAAGCCCATGGTAAGGCCGATTACAATGCCACCAATAACTTCTGTTCCAAAGAGGCGACCTGTTTCAGCCCATGAAAAGGTAACTGTTGACTGATTGGCAATGCCCAGCAGGGTAACAAAAAGAATTAATCCAACAGCATCGTTAAACATAGATTCGCCCGAAATAACCGTTTCTAATTTTGGAGGAATCTTCGATTTTTTTAAAATGGCACCCACCGCAATGGGATCTGTTGGCGAAATAACAGCACCAAACACAAAGCAATAAATGAGTGGAATGTTTATTTTTAGCAGTAATGCAGCGCCGTAAAACAACGCACCAAATACACCGGTTGAAACAACAACGCCCAGGGTACTTAATATTAATACGGGCCTTCTTAAAGCTTTTAATTTTTGATAGTCAAAATGCAGGGCGCTTGCAAATAATAAAAAGCCCAGCATCACATTCAGCAACACTTCTGAAAAATCAATATTGTGTGCCAGCGTTATTATCAGCCCCGATTTTTTATCAGCCAGTTTTCCTATTATCAATACCACTATTGAAACCACCACGGATATTGACATCACGCCAATGGTACCCGGTAATTTAATAAACCGCTCATTTAAATAAGAAAAGCCTGCACTGATAATGATGAGTACAGTGATGATGGTTAGTATATCCATTGCAATTTATATAACTGAAGCCGCTATTCATTCAGACTTAAGTATGTAAAGATAACAAGGCAATAACCATGCGAAGAAAAGAGGGTGTATTCACTGTTAAATGACTTATTCGTTTGTGTAAATAGCAATTTTTTGAATTGCTTTTTCAATAATGGAAATAGCGGTTGTTAATTGTGCCCTTGTAATAATTATTGGAGGGCACAATTGCAGTACATTTCCCTGGCTAACTTTAAAACTCAATCCAGCCTCAAGGCAGGCATACATAATTTTTTCGGCTTCTTTAATGGCTTTTGTTTTTGTTGTATGGTCTTTTACCAATTCAATTGCCCACAATAATCCAATGCCACGCACATCACCAATGATGGGGTATTTTGCTTTTAAAGCCAGCAATTGTTCTCTAACAAATTGTTCATCAGCGTTAACTTTATCTAGTAAATTTTCCTTTTCAATAAATTCAATCATGGCTAAAGCGGCAACACTTCCAAGGGGACTTTTCTCATGTGTGTAATGCCCCAATGCAACATCACCGGCAATATTATAATCTTCTCTGCAAACAACAGCAGCAAAAGGAATGATGCCTGCACCAAGGCCTTTTCCAAGGCAAACAATATCCGGTTCAATACCGTAATGTTCAAACGAAAACATTTTTCCTGTTCTTCCAAAGGCAATGGGTATCTCATCCAAAATAAGTAACACCTTGTATTTTGTACAAATCTCTCTCACTCTTTTCCAGTAAGCCACAGAGGGAATTTGCACATCTGTATTGCGGATAGTTTCTGCAATGAAAGCACCAATTTCCGCATCTTGTTTAAGTATATCTTCCAGTACATCTGCATAGTGTACATCATCACCAGCCTCATTTATATTTCGATACTGGTCTGGTTGTGGAATGTTGACAGTTTCCGGAACAAATGGCCCCATGTATCTTTTAAATTGTTCTTCGCCGCCAGCAGCAATGGCATCAATAGAGGCGCCATGAAAAGAATCTGTAAGGGAAACAACTTTGTATTTGTGTGTAACCACCCGTGCCAGTTTTAAAGCTATACCTACAGCACTTGTGCCACCCGGTGCAAACAAAACCCGTTTAAGATTTGCCGGAAAAAGAGAAGTTAATTTTTGCGCAAATTCAATAGCCGGTTTATTTGTATACCTACGTGGAGAAAATGGCAGGATATCCATTTGTTCTTTCACTTTATCCATTACAAACTGATTGCGGTAACCAACCTGGTGCACATTGTTGCCATGAAAATCCATGTACTTTTTTCCTCTTACATCGGTTAAATAAATTCCTTCGCAACATGTTAGCACATCAAGGCATGGTGTGGAAAGCGACTGGTGCAGAAATACTTCCGCATCTTCATCCAGTAAACTCATTGTAGTTGAATCAATAATTTTATACCAATCTTTTCTTGACCCGGCGAAATTTACATCTCCTTCTGTAAGCAAACTATTCTGCTGCATGCAACAATATTTTTTTCTTTTAAATCATTTATTACTGTTTCAAAAATACTAAATCAAAGTCAACAGATAACAGTTTGAAATTCTTTTAAAATAGAGCTATATTTTTCGCTTAACTTTTTATCAAATTGTAAATCGCTTTAATTATTTGAGTGTTGACCTGTGCACCTGCATCCTCGACGAATTTCAAACTGTCGCAGACTTCAGGGTTGCCAACCTTTCGAAAGCTGCTGCTGAATAGGAATAATCCAACAAAAGGTTGGCAACCCTTGCGACAATTTGAAATGCACCCTGCCTCCTTAACTACAGCCCAAACAAAATAAATTAGGTTAACTTTGAATTTCTATCAGCCAGGCTATCGCTCCGTTTTGCGGAGAGGAAAGTCCGGACAGCAAAGGGCAACACACCGGTTAAGCGCCGGCTGTTTGTTAGGCTTCACTTGTTGAAAATTAACAGGCAAGAGACAGTGCCACAGAAAATAACTGTCCGCCGAAGGCGGATGAGGGTGAAAATGTGAGGTAAGAGCTCACGGATTGTTGTAGTAATACAATAGTTGGGTAAACCTTGTGTGCTGTAATGCCATGTACACCTGCGCCAGAAAGCGGCTCGTTTGATTCCGTTTAAAACGGGAGCGTAGGAGGGTAGGCAGCAAGATCTTGCCAGTAATGGCAAGGCCAGATAAATGATGGCCGTTCTGATAATATCAGGATAACAGGATCCGGCTTATTGGCTGATAGATTTTTTTAATTATGAATGAGAAGTTGTAAGTGATAAGTGATAAATGATAAGTGATAAGTTTTGCAAGGTAGTAGTGAATGCTGATAGCAAAAGGGGGGCAATCTACACAACTCATAGTTCATAACTTACAACTCATAATTCATAACTTTCTTTCGTCGCTTCCCATTCCTCTTTTATAAAACTAAAGTACACCGTGTTTCTTACCGTACCATTTTCGGTAATCATGTGGTTACGAAATATACCTTCTTTAACAGCACCAATTTTTAACATGGCTCCCTGCGATTTTAAATTTAGTAAACTTGTTTTTAATTCAATCCTGTTTAACTGTAGTACATCAAAGCCAAAATTGAGCAGTAAACTTTTACAGGCTTTATTAAGACCAGTGCGTTGAAGGGTAGGGTCATACCATGTCCAGCCAATCTCTGCTTTTTTATGAGCAAAGGCGATGTTGCCGTAGCGGGTGCAACCGCCATACAGTTGGTTTTGTTTATCATAAATTGCAAAAGGATAACTGGTGCCGGCTTTTCTTTCTGCCAATGCGGTGTTGAAATAACGTTCAAAATCGACTTCGTTGTTTACCACATTGCTGGTAAATTCCCAGATTTCTTTTTTCATGGCAATGGGCAACAACAGGGGATAGTGATGTGGTTGCAAGGGCTCTAACCTTGCACGGCGGTTTTCTAAAATATATTCTTCTTCAAAAAAATGACCGGTGTTCATGCTTAATATTTTTCTCTTAATAAAGATGTTACAATTTTATCAATTGGAAGTGTAATGGCATCTGCCGTAAAATTTTTCCAATCAATAAAACGAAAGGTTTCTATTTGTTTTGTTTGTTCATACAACTGCAATTGCTGTTCGT
>JANXSR010000397.1 GCA_025352625.1 Ferruginibacter sp. | reverse complement strand
ATACAAATGCCAATGCAGAATCATTTAATTCTAAAATAAAACTATTCAGGGCCAATCAAAGAGGCGTAGTTGATACCAAGTTTTTTTTATTCAGACTACAAAAACTTTTTGCTTAGTCCCCACTTAAATGACGTGAGCCTTTGTATTTTACTTTTTTGATTTCCTCATTAAAAAAGTCCCCAGCAATCTGTATCAATAAATAAAGAAATCCACAGGTTATACACCATTATGCACAGTTAATTCACCTAAAATTACCAGTAAAAGCCACTTAAACACACAGTGATGCGCTATTTGGGGCTGTGGAAAAAAATCTTTTTCCTTTATTTGATAAGAAAGTGGGAAAAAGTGTTATTTTGTGTGAATATTAATTACACAACGCTAATTCTATTATAAAATGACAGGTTTTCTTGGTGAATACGAGGTTACAATAGACGCCAAGGGGCGGTTCCTTGTACCAGCTGCTTTAAAAAAGCAATTGGCAGAGGAGGGTGCTCACCAGTTTGTCATCAACAGGGGATTGGATTCTTGTTTGAGTTTGTATCCCATGGAAAGCTGGGATCCACTATATGCCAAAATTAGCAAACTAAATGATTTTGATAGTAAGGCAAGTGCTTTTAAACGCCGTTTTTTAAATGGTGCTTCAAAGGTAGAATTAGATTCTGCCGGAAGATTATTGCTTCCTAAAACTTTGATGGAATATGCACACTTAGATAAAGATGCTGTATTAGTTTTTGTGGGAGATAAAATTGAGATCTGGGATAAAATAAAATATAAAGAGTTCTTTGAATCTTTTTCACAGGAAGAATTCAAAATAATGGCCAATGAAGTAATGGGCTCCAAAACTGATAGCTAACACTAAAAGTTATTTAATTGAAATGTATGGAAAAGGAAAATGAATCGCTGCCACACAGTCAATTAAAGGAGGAACCAGGTTATCATGTGCCGGTATTATTGAAGGAATCTATTGAAGGGCTGGCCATAAAAAAAGATGGAATTTACGTGGATTGCACTTTTGGTGGTGGCGGACATAGCCTTGCAATTCTTAAACATTTAAGCGGGCAAGGGAAACTGGTAGCATTTGACCAGGATGACGATGCCCGCAAAAATTTGCCAAAGGATGAAAGAGTGATTTTTGTTCCGCAAAATTTCAGGCACCTGCAACGTTTTTTACGCTTGCATAAAATTACCAAAGTAGATGGCGTATTGGCTGATCTGGGTGTTTCCAGTCACCAGTTTGACGAAGCCGGCAGGGGGTTCTCTATTCGTTTTAATGCAGCGTTGGATATGAGGATGGACCAACGGCAAATCATTACCGCTGCTGATGTACTAAAGAATTTTACAGAGGGGCAGTTGCAGAAAATGTTTGAACAGTATGGCGAAGTAACCAATGCAAAAACGCTGGCCAAAATAATTGTTCAGCAAAGAACTGTTACAAGTTTAAAAACCATCAATGAATTTAAACAGGCCGTTCAATCAATAGTGAAAGGGAATCCTCAAAAATATTTTGCCCAGGTATTTCAGGCACTGCGAATAGAAGTAAATGATGAATTAGGTGCCCTAAAAGAATTATTACAACAAATCCCCTCTTTATTAAAACCCGGCGGCCGTGTAGCCATTATAACTTTTCATTCTTTGGAAGACAGGATTGTAAAAAATTTTTTAAAAGCAGGAACTTTTTCTGATACGCAGGCTGATGATATTTATGGCGGAAGGCTTGAGAACCCTCTCCACATCCTCACTAAAAAACCAATAGTACCAGGCAGTATAGAAACTAAGCAAAATAAAAGATCAAGAAGCGCAAAACTTAGAGTAGCAGAAAGGAAAACAGCTGGTTAATTTTTTGAAGAAAAATATTTGTTAAAGCAAATCAATAAAAAAACATAAATACCAGTTGGAAGAAGACGTAAAGATATCAGAACAAATAGTTGGCAAAAAGTTAGACTGGAAGCGATTTTTAAGCCATCAATGGGTGGTAAAAAACATACCCTTCTTTTTGTTTTTAGCTGTGTTGGCAGTGTTGTATATCTACAACGGCCATTATGAAGATAAAATGACAAGAAAAATTGGGGCTACCGAAAAGCATATTAAAGAATTGGAATACGAATACAAAACAATTAAAAGCGAAGTGATATTCAGGAGTAAGGCAAGCGAGCTAGCAAAAGCAGTAGAGCCATTGGGATTAAAAGAATT
>JANXSR010000137.1 GCA_025352625.1 Ferruginibacter sp. | reverse complement strand
AAGGATGTAGTTTTTTGTTAGCAATTGTTTCGCAACAACTAAATAACTTAACTATATCCTTTATTTTAACCTATGTGGGTAATATGCAACCTTTTTCGAAATAATAAAAGTTATCCACAGACCTATTCATGCAACAAAGCCGATAAAAACTGTAAATATTCATGGCAAATAAAAAAATAAATTCTCTGGGAGGATTGGTGTATTCAACTGATCCCAATTTTAAACCTTTTGAGGAAAGTAAAGAAGAAGAGGAAACACTATTGCCCCTCCAGCAAAAAATTAAAGTTAGGTTAGATAAAAAGCATCGTGCCGGCAAAGCAGTAACGTTAATTGAAGGTTTTATAGGTAAAGAAAAAGATAAGGAAGAACTCGGAAAAAAACTAAAAACTTTTTGTGGAACAGGAGGTTCAGTAAAAGATGGTGAAATTATTGTGCAGGGCGATAACAGGGATAAAGTATTGCAATGGTTACAAAAAAATGGGTATTCAAATACAAAGAAAATTGGTTAATTATTAATTTCTTTTTATTTATTGCATACCAGGATTTGATACAATACTAATGGCCCCGCTTGGACATTTATGTACCTGGTTAACAATAGCAGTTGTGGTTACCTCGCCCATTTCAATCCACGGTTTCCTTCTTGGATCAAACACTTCAGCTAGCCCCCTAAAACAAATGCCGGAATGAATACATAATGCAGGCTGCCATAAGATGGTAATTTCGCCATTGTTGTAATGATGTGTTTTTATTGACATAGGTGAATGTTTTAATAAATTATATCACAATTTACAACAAAACCTGTTTTTTAAACTATTTTTACACAAAGCAAAACAATAGAATGATTTCTAAAATATCAGAAGGTATTACAGTTAGCGTAGAAACGTTTTATCAGCCCGAGTACAGTAATCCTTCAACCAATGAATTCATGTTTGCTTACCGCATTACCATACAAAATAACAATGCTTATGCTGTTAAATTATTACGTAGGCATTGGTATATCTATGACGCAACCGGAAGTTTGCGGGAAGTAGAAGGTGAGGGTGTTGTTGGTGTGCAACCGCAAATTAACCCTGGTGATGAGTACCAGTACATTAGCGGCTGTAATTTAAAAACAGAAATGGGTAAAATGTATGGTACCTATTTAATGGAAAACGTTAATAATAACAAACAATTTGATGTAATAATACCTTCCTTTGAAATGACGGTGCCTTTTAAGTTAAACTAAACACTTCACGTTTTAATCTACATTCATATTTTTCGCTTACCTTACAATATCTATATTTAAAATACCAAGATCCCCAATGGCAAAAGTAACATTTGACAACCGCAACAATCAATTTTACCAAAGTTTAAAAACAGCAGTTGACCAATATTTTGAAATAAATCACATCAAAAAAACGGGTGACTGGCGGTTGTATATTAAAACTATAACATTAGTTAGTGCTGCCATTATTATATATGGCACTTTGATTTTTTTTAAAATGAATGCACTACCGGCTCTCTTGCTTTGTGCTTTGTTAGGTTTTGTTTTTGCATCTATCGGCTTCGGTGTAATGCACGATGCTAATCATGGTAGTTACAGTACTAAGCCCTGGCTAAATGATACATTGGGTTTAACTGCAAATGCGTTGGGGGCAAGTTCGTTTTTCTGGAAACAAAAGCACAATATTATACACCACACATATACCAATGTAGATGGTATTGATGATGACATAGCCAAAAGTCCTATCATCCGCCAATGTGAAACACAGAAGTGGGTACCTGCCCATAAAATACAGCATTTATACCTTTTGCCTATTTACGCATTGTCTTCAATTTTTTGGCTTTTCTTCATGGATTTTACAAAATATTTTACCCGTAAAATATACACCACAGAAGCATGGAAACTAACACCCAAAAATCATCTTATTTTTTGGGTAACAAAAATTTTATACTTTACTTTTTATATGATCATTCCTGCTATAGTATGGGGTTGTGGTCCGTGGCTATTAGGTTTTATGGTGCTCCATATCGTAATGGGAATAACCCTGTCGCTAACATTTCAATTGGCTCACGTGGTTGAGAATACAGAATTTGAAAATGTAGCGCTGGATGAAACAAAGCATGTTGAGACAGCATGGGCCGAACATGAAGTAAGAACAAGTTCTAATTTTGCTATGAATAATCCTGTTGTTTCCTGGTTTGTCGGAGGATTAAATTTCCAAATTGAGCACCATCTTTTTCCAAAAATTAGTCATGTTCATTATCCTGCTATCAGCAAAATAGTTATGGAAAAATGTAAAGAATTTAATCTTCCTTATAATAAATACGATACCATGTTTGGGGCAATGGCTTCTCACTTTCGGGTAATGAAATTATTAGGGAAAAAGCCGGTTGTTATAAAACAGCAACAGTCACAGGCTGCCTAAATAAAATCACGGTTTATATTTTGCTTCCTGAAAAATAATTTCTGTATCCAAATTCATTAATTCCTGCAAAGTAGTTGCAGGTTTTTTTTGCATATACTTTTTAACAATCTGCCACCCCGCAAAGGAGCCTATATTGCCGGGTGCACCTTCGCCCAGCTCTTGTGTTTTTGGACTTTCATCCACATAATTTTTTATAATGTTTTTATCCGTAACCTGCAATAAAGAATTCTTGATAAACAGGTCCCAGATAACTGCTTCATGGGAATAGCTGTCTTTTAATTGTTCTTGTGAGTAGCCTATTAATTTATACTCATCAGTTAAAGGAAGTAATTTATTTAACAGGTATAAACGTTTCCCTTTTTCGATCATCTGATTTACAAGGGGCTTGTCATCTTCCTTTTCAGGATAAAGATCGTTCGCAATATTTTTTATGCAGTTAACAACGATGTAATCCGGCTCAAATCTTCTCGAAATATAATCAGGATAGGTTTCCTGCACAAACGTAGTCTTATATAGAGAGTTGTTTTTACCAAGATGATGTTGCAAACCTACTATCAGTGCATCTTCTGCTAAAATATCGCCAAAACCATCAGCTGGCCCGATGTAAGTGATAATTTTTTTTGGAAGCTTGTATTCCGGAAAATAATATTTTACAAATTGCAACCCTTTTTTTACTTCCTCTTCATAAGGTGTAAAATCATTAAAAATTCTTTCTGCCGAATCATACACCGGTCTGTACGATTTTATAAAACCATTTACATAAGCTGCTGCTGTATCTGATGGCCAGGATGGATCTACAGACAATATCCTTGTAAGATAATTTTCTACAAAAGAAGGATTTTTGTTATTTAGTTGTTTAAGATAAGTAAAAAGACTGTTTGTGGAAGTATCGAAAAAATCTTTTTCAAAACGCTCTGTGGTGACGCTTATTTTAATGTTGGAGACATCAGGAATTTTTTTGTTGGAACAGGAAAATAAAATGAAACAAAGGGTAACTGCAATTATAGATAATCTCATAGCCAATAATGCTTTTGAAGTTTTAACTTTACAAAGTAAAAGATTGATTAGTAAGTATAAAGTTAAGCTCCTTTAAGGGTATGGATATGAAAATATTTTTAGCACAACAAAATTATCATATTGGCAATTTTGAGGATAATACAAAAAAAATAATTTGTGCTATCGAAGAAGCAAAAAAACAAGGCGGTGATATTATTGTATTCAGTGAACTCTGTGTATGTGGCTATCCACCAAGAGATTTCTTAGAGTTTAATGATTTTATTGGTAAATGCTATAAAGCAGTAGAAGAAATAAAAGAGCATGCTAATACAATTGCAGTAATCATTGGGGCGCCGGATAAAAATACAAACCCGAAAGGAAAAGACCTGTTTAATGCCGCTTACTTTTTGTATGATAAAAAAATAAAAGCAATAGCACATAAAACCTGTTTACCAACTTACGATGTATTTGACGAGGACCGTTATTTTGAGCCGTCTTACGAATGGAATGTAATTGAATTTAAAGGAAAGAAATTAGCGGTTACTATTTGTGAAGATATCTGGAACCTTGGCGATAACCCGCTGTACAGAGTTTGCCCGATGGATGAATTAATGAAACAGCAGCCTGATATTATGATCAATATTTCTGCCTCACCATTTGATTATACACATGATGAAGATAGAAAAGCAGTGGTTAAAGCAACGGTAACAAAATATAAAATACCGATGTTTTATTGCAATGCCACTGGCAGTCAAACAGAAATTGTGTTTGACGGCGCTTCACTGGTTTTTGATAAGTATGCAAACCTTTGTGGTCAGCTTCCTTCATTTCAATCTGCCTTGGAATCTTTTATATTGAAAGATGATGGAACCATTGAGGGTTCAGTGATTGAACCTGCTAACCGACTACCCAACAAGAAATTAAACCCATTAACGTTAGAAGAAAATTTAAATATAGAAAAAATATATGCAGCTATTGTTACGAGCATAAAAGACTATTTTTTCAAGATGGGTTTTACAAAAGCCATCATTGGCAGCAGTGGGGGTATAGATAGCGCAGTTACCATTGCACTGGCTTGTGATGCTTTGGGAGCTGCTAATGTAAAGGCAGTCTTGATGCCGTCTCAATATTCTACAGATCATTCTGTGGATGATGCAGAAAAGCTTAGTAAAACCCTTGGTAACCCTTACGAAATTATACCCATTAAAAATATTTATGAAGCTTTTTTAACAGCGTTGAAACCGCAGTTTCAAAACCTGCCATTCAGTGTTGCAGAAGAAAATATCCAAAGCAGAACAAGGGGAAATCTGCTAATGGCCATTGCTAATAAATTCGGATATATTTTGCTCAACACTTCTAATAAAAGTGAATTGGCAACCGGCTACGGAACTTTATATGGCGATATGGCGGGTGGACTTGGGGTGTTGGGTGATTGTTATAAACTACAAGTTTATTCTTTAGCAAATTACATTAATCGAAACAAAGAAATAATTCCACAAAATATTGTTACCAAAGCTCCCTCTGCAGAATTAAGACCGGGGCAAAAAGACGCCGATTCTTTACCTGATTATGCCATCCTCGACAAAATATTATTTCAATACATAGAGCGAAGGCTTGGCCCTAAAGAAATAAAGGCCCAGGGTTTTGATGCAGACTTGGTTGATAGGATTTTAAAAATGGTAAATATGAATGAATACAAACGCAACCAGTTTTGTCCAATCATTCGTATTTCCCCTAAAGCTTTTGGAGTTGGCAGAAGAGTGCCTATTGTAGGAAAATATTTAAGTTAATTCAAATTTTTTCAACTACCACAGCGGTGCCATAAGCTAACACTTCAGTAATTCCCTGCATTACTTCATTAGCATCATAGCGCATATTAATGATGGCATTGGCACCTCTTTCATTAGCATGTTGTACCATTAATAAGTAGGCTTCCTCTCTTGCTTTTTCGCACAACTCTACATAAATAGACAATTTGCCGCCAAACAAGGATTGCACACCTCCTCCAATATTGCCTAGCAAACTCCTGCTTCTCACAGTAATGCCTCTCACCACGCCAAGTTGTTGTGTAATGCGGTACCCTTCCAGGTTATTAGCAGTAGTTATTAATTGTTGATCTGTCATGATTGAAATATTTGCTTAAAGTTAGACTGATTTTAACAGATTTTTTCTCCAATCGTCAAAGCGGCAAAATTTTTGTAAGTGCAATGTTCGTATTTTCGCTCAACCCAGAAAGGGTTGTAGAATTTGCGGGTCATCACATTTAATAAAAGCCAACAATAACAGGCATTAAAGTGAAAGCCATAAATTTTAATAAACTTTTTAATTCAAAACATCTTAATTCTTACAGGACTTAAGGTAAACTTTTTTTATGCTACAAACAGCCGAAGATATCCGCTTGCTGAACGATAAAATAAATGATGCAGCAGGATTTGTAACCCGTATTAATGATGAGTTAAGTAAAGTAATTGTTGGACAGCATGGCATGATAGAACGATTGCTGATAGGTCTGTTAAGTAACGGACATGTTTTGCTGGAAGGTGTACCCGGCCTGGCAAAAACACTTGCCATTAAATCGCTTGCTCAATGTATAAAAGCTGATTTTAGCCGTATTCAATTTACACCAGATTTGTTGCCGGCGGATGTGATAGGTACCATGATTTACAACCAGGGAAAGAATGAATTTTACGTACGAAGAGGCCCTATATTTTCTAATTTTATTTTAGCAGATGAAATAAACAGGGCCCCGGCAAAAGTGCAAAGTGCTTTATTGGAAGCCATGCAGGAAAGGCAGGTAACCATTGGCGATACAACCTATAAATTAGACGAACCTTTTTTAGTGCTGGCAACACAAAATCCAATAGAACAGGAGGGTACTTATCCGTTGCCTGAAGCACAAGTTGACAGGTTCATGCTAAAGGTGGTAATTGATTATCCGTCTAAATCAGAAGAGCAGATGATCATTCGCCAAAACACAATGGGTCTTTCTTTTCAAACCATTAACCCGGTAGCGTCTACCAGTGAAATATTAACCGCAAAGGAATTAGTAAGACAGGTGTATGTAGATGAAAAAGTAGAAAACTATATTCTTGATATTGTATTTGCAACAAGATTCCCTGATAAATATAATTTGCCGAAATTAAAGCCGCTGATAGGTTTTGGCGGATCACCCAGGGCAAGCATTAATCTTGCACTTGCTGCAAAAGCATATGCCTTTTTAAATAAGAGAGGCTTCGTAATACCGGAAGATGTAAGGAGTATTTGTAAAGATGTATTACGCCACAGAATAGGATTAACCTACGAAGCAGAGGCTGAAAATATAAATGTAGAGCAAATAATAAATGAGATTTTGAGAGTGGTAAATGTTCCGTAACTCCAGAATTTTTTAAAGAGATTTTTATTTTTAGCACTTCAGTTAATTAAATTTAAAACCTTGTTTAAAAAGAAAAAAACTATAAAGAATGAAACGTTGTTCAGCCCTTTGCCTTCGGTGGAGATTGGGGTAAACTCTGTACTAACCACCGAAGAGATTTTGCGTAAAGTAAAAGAGCTTGAAATAAAGAGTAAAAAAATTACCACACATTTATTTACGGGTGAGTATCATTCAGCTTTTAAAGGAAAGGGAATGAGTTTTAGGGAAGTAAGGGAATATTATGCTGGAGATGATGTACGTTTTATTGACTGGAATGTAAGCGCCAGGTTTAGCCATCCTTTCACAAAAGTTTTTGAAGAAGAAAGGGAGTTAACTGTTTTTTTGCTGGTAGATGTAAGCGCCAGTAATATGTTTGGTACTGTTCAAAACCGGAAGAAAGACCTGATAACTGAAATAGGAGCTGTACTTGCTTTTAGTGCTATTAACAACAATGATAAAGTAGGAGCTATTTTCTTTAGCGATAAAATTGAAAAATATATTGCCCCTAAAAAGGGAAGAAAACATGCGTTGTACATTGTTAGAGAATTGCTTACCGCTGCACCTGTTGGTAAAACAACCAATATGGAAGAAGCGATTAAATTTTTTAATAAAAACTGTAACCAAAAAAGTATTGCTTTTTTAATGAGCGATTTTGTAGATGCAGAGTATGAACACGATCTTAAAGTAATTGGCGGCAGACACGATGTTATTGGATTACGTATTTATGACAAGATGGATATGCAATTACCTGATGCTGGTTTAATAGAGATAGAAGACCTGGAGACAGGAAAAAAGCAGTGGATTGACAGCAGCGATAAGATGGTGCAATACAATTACCAGCAACAGTTTTTAAAACAAAGTGAGTTAAGTAAAAATTATTTTAGAAAGGCGGGGGCAGATTTGTTACATGTTCGTACAGATGATGATTATGTAAAAATTTTGCAACAGTTTTTTATTAAAAGAAGCTAAGATTATTGATAATTTTATAATTAATAATGGATAATAGAAAAATGTGGAGGATACTACTGACAGTTGTAATTAGCTGTCTTGCTTTTCTGTTATCTGCTGCGCAACCTGTTGTAAAAACAATAATTGATAAGAATGAAATTTTAATAGGTCAGCAATTTACCGTAAAGATTGAGGCTGGTTTTTCGGGAGATGATTATTATATTAAGTGGATCAGTATTCCTGATTCAATACAGCATTTTGAGTTGGTTGAAAAAAGTAAAATAGATTCTGTTTTCACCCATCAAAAATTATCAGGGCTTTCTCAAATTTTTACAATTACCAGTTTTGATTCTGGCAAATGGACATTTCCTTCTTTTAATATAAATTTTAGTCCTGTAAAAGATGATACCACGCTCAATATTTTTACCGATTCTTTACCCATTACGGTTTCTTATTCTGTGGCAGATACTACCAGTACTTTAAAAGATATAAAAGCTATCAGGGAAGTAGAAGTATTTAATCCGCTTTGGTATTGGGTTGCAGGGCTGTTATTGTTTTTGCTTATTGTTTTTTCAATAGTATGGTGGTACAGGCGCAGGAAAAAGAAGCCTAACGTTCAGGCACTTATTTCAAAATTGTCACCTTATGAAGAAGCTATGCAGGAATTAGGTAAATTAAAGGGATTCAATTTATCCATACCAAAGGAAGTGCAGCAATATCATACCAGGTTAATAGAAATTTTCAGGCAATATTTGTCCCGTAAGGAGAATACAGATTACCTTAATAAAACAACAAGCGACATATTAATTAGCTTAAAGAATAATTACCTGGATAAGGAGGTTGTAAGCAAATCTGCTACTGCTTTGCGTTTTAGCAATGCGGTTAAGTTTGCAAAATATATTCCACCTGTTGCAGATAGTGAGGCTAACCAACAGATAATAAAAGATACCATCCATTTAATTGAATTAAATGCCACAAAAAATAAATTATAAAGCATCTTGTTTTTCAACTATTTAAATAATATCAGTTTTGCTGCTCCTCAGTTTTTTTTACTGGGTTTATTACTTCCTGTAATGATTATTTGGTATGCAAAAAAAAATTCGGCTGGGCAGGCGGGTCTTAAAGTTTCTTCGGCTAAAAGTTTTGCGGGGTTAAGGTCCTGGAAAAACTCTATACGGCATTTGCCTTTCTTGTTAAGGCTGTTGTGTATTGTCTTTATTATTGCAGCATTGGCAAAACCGCAAACAAAATCAGATGAGCAACAGGCGGAAGGAGATGGAGTTGATATTGTGCTTTGTGTAGATGTAAGTGGTAGTATGACGGCACAGGACTTTACGCCAAACAGAATGGAAGCTGCCAAAAAAGTAGCGCAGGATTTTATTAATAGTCGTTTAACAGATCGCATAGCAATAGTAATTTTTTCAGGAGAAAGTTTTACCCAATGTCCTTTAACAACAGATAAGGCGGTGTTGAAATCTGCCGTAGAAAACATTCGCAACGGTTTATTGGAGGATGGAACTGCTATTGGAGATGGCCTTTCTACAAGTGTTGATCGCCTTCGTTCCAGCAAGTCGAAAAGTAAAGTTGTTATATTATTAACGGATGGAGAAAATAATGGTGGCCTGATTGGTCCTACCAATGCCAAAGAAATTGCTAAAGCATTTCATATAAAAGTTTATACGATCGGCGTGGGTACAGAGGGCTATGCACCGTTTCCTGTTAAAACAGCTTTGGGCGTTGTTATGCAACAACAAAAAGTAACTATCGATGAAAAACTACTTAAAGAAATAGCGGGTGAAACAGGCGGCAAATACTTTAGAGCAAAAGACAATGCAGGCCTGGCAAATATTTACAAAGAAATTGACGGCCTCGAAAAATCTAAGGTAGAAATATCAACACTTACAAGATATACAGAAAAGTTTTTTCCATTTTTAATGGTTGCGCTAAGTTTTTTGTTGGCGGAATTCTTATTAAGATTTACTGTGTTGAAGAAATTTCCGTAAAGGCTCCATCCCCCAAAGGGATTAATTTGAGAACCCTGCTTGTAATTTGTATGTTCCAAAAAAGTTCTTCATAGTTATTTTTGTGCAAGCCTGCGATCCGCAGCAACGGACAAGTTGCAAGAATGATCCACATAGCTTCATAGCACGTACAATAAATTTTATTGAAAAGCTTGTTTAATAAAACCTGCGAATATATTTGTGTATGCTTACGGCACTGAATTTATCAACAACTTTTTTTATTCATTTTTATTAGCCAATTTCGTATACGATGAAGGCAACAGTTTATAAAAGTACCGGAAGTTGGTACGTTGTGCAAAACGAGGATGGAGTTGTTTTGAATGCACGTATTTTAGGCAAGTTTAAAATAGATGGATTAACCAGTACTAATCCTATTGCGGTTGGAGATGTGGTTACCATTGAAGAAGAAAATGAACTGGAAGGTTCGGTAACAATTACTGAAATTGAGGATCGCAAAAATTATATTACCCGTACTTCCCCGGCCAATAAACACAAACATCATATCATTGCTTCTAATATTGATCAGTCGCTGTTGTTTGCAACTTTAAAAGATCCTAAAACATCGCAGGGGTTTATTGATCGCTTTTTAATTACTTCTGAAGCGTATCAGATTCCTTCCATCCTTGTGTTTAATAAATCAGATTTATACAAGGAAAAAGAACTGGAAAAATTTGCTGAAGTAAAATCCATTTACGAAGCCATTGGCTACAAAGTGATGGGTATGAGTATTGAAAAAAATATAGGAGTAGAAGAAGTGAAAAACTTATTACAAGATAAAAGTACTTTATTGAGTGGTCATTCAGGCGTTGGCAAATCATCTTTTATAAATATTATTTTTCCGGAATTGCAATTAAAAACGCAGGATGTGAGTGGCTGGAGTGGCAAAGGTTTGCACACCACTACTTTTGCAGAAATGTTTAACCTTCCTTTTGGTGGACGAATTATTGATACCCCAGGTATCAGAGAACTTGGTTTGGT
>JANXSR010000394.1 GCA_025352625.1 Ferruginibacter sp. | reverse complement strand
AGCTAATAAGGGCTCAATAACTTTTTCGGTTGTATACCCTGGATGACTTTCATTTTCAAATGCAATAACGAAACGGTAATCGCTGATAAAAGCCATTTTATCCTTAATTGGCCCACCAACATTATTCATCACTTTACCTCCGGAATCGACAGTTTTATATTTTGAAAGTTTTTCAAAAAATTGTAACCGTTTCTTTGCCTGATCATTTGATACTACCATACAACAAAACTTGGTTTTGCTTTTCCATATTTTCAACGCCTCTGCTGCTGATTTTTTTTTAAAAAGTTTCTCTTTCAAGCCAGACTCATCCATATATAACGCATACAATGGCAGGCGATAATAATGTGGGTCATTATCATAATCAAAACCTATAGCAAAATCACAGGCATTAAAATCCGGGCGTAAATTTTCAGCGGTATAAAAAACTCTGGTACAACTATATTTTAGATATGAAAAACCGTAAGAAGAATATATCAAAATATCCGGAGTATCAGAAATTTCAACATAAAACGATTTTGAAAGCAATCTAAAAAAATAATTATTTTCAGGATCAAAGCCATGCCAAAAATCTGTAAATTTTATTTTTAGGATTTGCATTGTGCTTAATCTGTTATAGCAATCTGGCTGTATAAATAAACACTTTATTTTTTGCTTATTTTTCGAATTGCATTTACCACATCATTTGGCATCCATTGTTCATCAAGCCTGCTTCCATATATCTTTACAGCAGCTTTATTTTTGTTGGGGGTGCTAAACATTTCAACTATTTTATTCTCAATTGCAATTGTATTAATAACGGGATCGAATAATTCATTTGCCATTATTACTGAATTGTGGCTCATTTTATTTCTTTGGCTTTTGTCTGAAGTTAAACTATTGATTTTTTCCACATAGCCTGCTATCGAATTATTTATAATCTTATAGCCTGTTTTATCATCAATAACCAGTTCCTGAATACCTCCATCAATATTATTTACCAGTGGTACAACTCCGGCCTTCATAGCTTCTATAATTATCACCGGCATTCCTTCAGCTAGTGATGGTAGTATTAAAATTTGCATACTTTTTAGCAATTCCAGTACAGCATCATTCAACATATTCCCGTAGTGCCTTACCCTGATATTTTCATCCCAGGTTATATTTTCGTTCGCAGGTTCGGCAATAGAACCTACTATATGCCAATGAACATTGCTATTGCTTTCATTTACCTTTTTTGCAATAGCAGGTATTAACGAATATCCCTTGACAGCCTCCAATCTTCCAATAAAAATAATATTGATGTTATCACCAAGCTCTTTTTCTTCATGGTTTATACAAGGAACCGGGAACCTCAAATAATCAATATCGTTGCGTCTGTGAGGCATTGCCTGTATAAGTTTTCTTTCAATATTTTGCGCCACTGCTATAAACAAATCAATAGATGCTTCGTGTAATTTGGCCAATTGATAATAGTAATCGTAAGCTCCATGAACAAACTGAACCACCCTATTTTGCAATCCCAGGTTACTCATCATTCCTAATTCGAGCCAGTCGTGTGCTATCACTAATGCCTTTTCATTTGGTAATAATTTAGCTAACTGCTTGCAGGTATAATAAAAATTCCATTTTGGCGAATAATAAAATATTTGCTCAGTAACAGCACCCTCAATATGCTCAACACTGAATAAAGGTGTTTGCTCTTTATTGATGGTATAGATGATGTGATTTTCAATCAATGGATTATTTGAAAACCGAAGCAAATTCCTGACTACCGAAAGTACACCCCCTCCTTTACCATTATTGAAATGATATACATTTAATTTATCCGATTGATTAACTGACAATGCTTTTGTAATATCGTTCAAATTGAGTTGCTATTTTATCAGCATTAAAGTTTTGCAATATCCTTTGCCTAGCATTTAGTGCAAGCTTATATCTTAATTCCTTATCCATTATCAATTTTTTTATTGCGCTATAAGTTTCACTTACGCTTTCAGGATCGACGAGCATACCGCTTATTTCATTTTGAAGTAATAATGCCATGCCTCCATTTTTACTTCCAACTATAGCTTTACCTGCTGCCATTGCTTCGGCACAGCAATAAGAAAAACTTTCAAATAAGCTGGGCAATAAAACAATAGATGCATCTGCGATTTGTTCGGATAATGCCTCGTACCGAATCCCATCCAAAAATTGTACTTTGTTGATCACTGGTTTTAATTGCTTCTGCATCCAGGTACGCATGGAAATACCTGCATAAGGGCCATTGCCGTCATCTCCAATTACTTTAAATTGCCATTCCGGAAACTCCGCTATAATCTTCCTCATTACAATGGAGGCAACTACCAGTCCTTTCAGAACGTTTAAACGACCAAAAAAAACAATTTGTTTTTGATTGTAATCTTCATAGACAGGAATATTTAACAGGCTTGCAGAAGGCAAAAAAATATTTGTTATCACCGTTATTTTCTCTGGCAGAATTTGCCAGTTCTTTTCTGCCCAATGCTGCATAGCACCAGAAGGAGCTGTTATGTGATCCGCCAATAAAACAAACTGGTAGTCGGGGTCTGAGTCTTTTAAATATTTTCTCCAATAACCTAAATCCCATTTTAACCTCCTTACAGCACCTGCAAAGAAGCGCAGTTTAGAAGCAAAGGGGATATAAATTTTTTTTAAGTTTTCTACTAAATAATCAGGCGCATGCAGTCTTACAATCAAAGGCAAACCAAGGTGTTTTTTTTTTATTTCCCAGGCGTTACCGCCTATTTCCGGGCTTTCAATAATATCAAAAGATGCTGCGGCATGTTCATGATCAAATACAGTTACTACCTTTTCCCTGAACTCAAAACCATTATTGCATTGTACCCTATGTACCTTGTATCCATTCATTAATTTTGTTGAGGTTCGTTCATTGCTTCCTGAAAATACGTGTACATCCATACCACAGGCGGCCATAGCAGCAGCAATTTGGGATACATACGTACCGATTCCCCCTTTGCCGGTATCTGGTGGAAATTCGTAAGAGATAAAACCTATTTTCATTAATTGTCTTCTGCTGCTTAAGCTGGCTGGTGTATCGATTTTGCAAGTGACCTGATAGTTGCTCCTTCTAAAAGCAAAGTTTTTCGCATAGAAAGAATTTGCACAAATCCTGCACAAGATGCACTTTTAAATAACCGGGGAAATAAAAAAAAGTGAATCCGCCTGCCCAGAAAAATAAAATAAGAAACAGATCTCTTTATGTAGCCCGCAAAATTATTTTTTGCAAGTAAAGCATTGCTGTGTTGATAAGCCTGCAGATACGCATTTGCCACGCCAAATGCTTTACGCAATTGCAAATAATAGTTCCACTCAAGCCGGTTGGCAGTTATAAAATGTTTAAAACAGAGGGTGGTATCCAAATATATTTTATACCCGGCTTTATTAAATAGGATACACATTTCAACATCTCCACCAGAAGATAATGCTTCTCCTTTTCTGTCGGATAAAATAAATGACATGCCTTCACTCAATAATTTTTCATATACGCTTTTTCGGATACCCATTCCTGCTCCATATAATGAATCTACATATCCTGCTGAACGACCTTCGCTTCCAACTGCGTACCCAAAGCCCCCTATTTGATGAAACCATTCCGGGGGATTGCACTCAAAGACCGCTTCTCCAACTCCCCCTATTAATGCCACTCCGGGTAAAGCATCAAAAATGTTGATGGTTTTTTGCAAGTAATCATTACATAACCAATTATCATCATCACATAAAATAACATAATCGAAGTCTGCCGCAGCTATTCCTTTCTGCCTCGCATACGTGAGTCCTGGTATTGGTTGATGCACAACAGTAAAAGAGTAAGGTGTGCCCAATTGTTGCCAGTATTGATTGGCGGTTTGTATAGTGTCATCACTACAATTATTATCAACTAAAATAATTTCATAGCTCCTTCCGGAATCTTGTACCTGAGCGGCCAGGCTGTTAAGTGTCGGTATTATTCTTTTAGCACTGTTATGACAGCAAATAATTACAGAGACTCCTTTGTTATTATTCATTTTTGTTATTAAGTGATATCCACGCTGCAGGGTAATGAGATTCATACATCAGTTCTTTTTCTTTAAATGGTGTGGCTGGCCTGATAACAATTTTTTGAGGATTCGTATTTAGCCATGCACCCCACCATGAAAAGGAACTATTGGCTATTACCTGATGAGCACATTTCGATATTAAATGTAGCTGTATGTAATCTTCACACCATTGCTCTCCTTCACAAAAAATAACCCTGTTGTTTCTAAAATTTGCCTGGCACCAGGCAATGTCGTCAGAAAAAAAAATAAACAAGGGATCGGCTAATTTTTCTATCAGCACACACATTGCTGCTTCATAATAATCAGTATCTAAAACCCCGTACCGGTTTTCTGTTAAATAATCTGTTCTTCTTACATGTACTGCCACAGTATTTTTTTCGGCCATCCATGTTGGCAATACAGGTAGGCGTACTGGGGTAAACTCTTTTAACAATATTTGCCTGATATTATTAAAGTATAAATCCGACTGCCAATAGCCGCTAACCGAAGTTAGAAAACTTGTTTTCTTTTCTAATTGCTGAATAGTAAAATTTTCTTCACCGATATCTTTATGCAATCCAAATGCTGTAAAAATTTTATTAAGCTTTGTATGTTGTCTGAATATTTTTTTTACACGGTTGCTGGTTATTATTGTTCCTTTTATCTGCAGATTAGCAATGGCAAAAGTTCTGTTTAAAGATTCATCACTATAACTCTCGGTATTTAATAACAAGTGGGCAATTTTATTTTCGACACATAAACTACGCCCCATGGCATATTGGAATAACTGGTTGCCTAGCCCTCCTTTAAACTTTATTTCAAGAAACATTTGCTTTTCAAAATTTTAGTTGCCTGCAAACCACCAGTCTTTGTTTACAAAAATTGAATTGATATTGGTGTTAGCATATTCAAAATAACCAGCCTGTTCAATAAACTGGCACAAGTCAATTCTTTTTGTTCCGGTGCCATCAGGCGTATAATTAATCGACTCAATACAAATTACCTTAGGTGCATACCTGCCAAAGTTGAATGATTTTATAATGTCAAAATCTACCCCTTCAGCATCAATCGAAATAAAATCAGGAGCAATATCGCCAAAATACTCTTTCAATACTTTGTTAACCGGCACCACCTTTATTTTCTTTACCTCCTTCAAATTGTGCCCCATCTTTTCAAGACTTATTTTCTCCTCCAGCGAAAATGTATTTAACGCAGCATCTTCCATAATATAAAAATCAAATTCACCATCCTCGGCG
>JANXSR010000390.1 GCA_025352625.1 Ferruginibacter sp. | reverse complement strand
CGCTAATAATCAGCGGCGTACGGGCATCGTCAATCAATACACTATCAACCTCATCCACCATCGCAAAATGGTGTTTGCGTTGTACCATTTCATCCGGACTGTGCACCATATTATCCCTCAGGTAATCAAAACCAAATTCGTTGTTGGTACCATAAGTTATATCGGCATTGTAGGCGGCTCTTCTGGCATCGCCATTGGGTTCGTGTTTGTCAATACAATCTACGGTAAGGCCTAGCCATTCAAAGATGGGGCCGTTCCATTCACTATCTCTTCTTGCCAGGTAATCATTCACCGTAACAATGTGTACACCTTCACCACTCAATGCATTAAGGTAGGCAGGCAAGGTACTTACCAGCGTTTTACCTTCACCGGTAGCCATCTCCGCAATTTTACCGCTGTGCAATACCATGCCACCAATCAACTGCACATCATAGTGCAGCATGTTCCAGGTAACTTCGCCACCGGCTGCCGTCCAGGTATTGCTGTAAACAGCTTTATCACCTTCTATGCGAATGTGTTTTTTTGTAACAGCGAATGTTTTATCTAAATCTGTAGCGGTGCTTTCCAGCGTTGTATTTTCTTTAAAACGGCGGGCTGTTTCTTTTACCACGGCAAAAGCTTCCGGCAAAATCTGTAACAGTACTTCTTCTATCTTTTTATCCCGGTCTTTTTTAAGGGCATCTATTTGCTGATAGATCACATCTTTTTGATTGATATCTGCGACTGGCAAATTTTCAGCTTCTGTTTTTTGACTGTTGATCTGTTCATCAATTGCCCCAAGGTGTTCCCGGATGCGCTGCTTAAATTCCTGTGTTTTTGCACGCAGGGCATCGTTGCTGAGGGATTTGTATTCAGCAAAAAAGCGGTTGATCACTTCTACCTGCGGGCTGATCTTTTTTACGTCTTTCTCACTTTTATTGCCGCCAAATATTTTCGATAAAAAACCTATCATAAAATTCCTTGTTATTGGGTATGTATAAATAATTAATTCGGGTGTTTTGCAATGTCAAATATGGTGCTTAAATATTTTTAGAGCCAAATTGACAGGGGACCAAAGGTACAAATTAGTTAACAGTTTACCGTAGCGGGTTGAAACTAAGCACTACCCTGGTTTTAAGGTTTTAGTAACGCTTTTAGAACCCCTGCTTTAGTTGCGTTGGTGACAGTCTATCCCTTATTTAAATCGGAACTCCGTTCTATATTAGCCATCTGTTTGTCTTTTACCAAAGGGATTGGTTACAGTTTTAATTGATGACGTTTTTATTAACTTATAGCAGTCGGCTTTGTTTTGCAACAATTTAACCTCAACAGGCGGGTTAAATTTAAGGGGTAATAATATTTTCCATGTCCTTATTAAATAGCAGATCGTAATTAATGAGGTTGGTAATTATAAAGCTTAACGTGTTTGCAATGGCAGACATTATAAAGGCTTTTTTCCAACCACACTCAGTAAGCAACCACAAGCCAATGCCTTCTCCAACCACAACAGCGATGTCTATGAGGTAAACATTTATTTCTGTTGATGATTTTAAAATATGCATCAACGGCCAGGAGATAAGGTTTACCAACGCTCCATACATTAGTGCCATCGGGCGTTTTCTTTTTTTATAAAAAAGAATAAAAATGGGTAATTCAATTAACAGTGTTAGAAGGATATCGAAAGCTAAACCCATTTTTAATTAAAGTTTATTATGCAATAATGATTATTGGCCGGTAACATTGTTATAATAAATAAAATGCAATTATTTAAGGTTACAATTACGGCTGTAAAATAATATACAATTATAAGTACTTTATTTTAATAAGGCTTAATCTACTTACACTACTGGCTTTGGTAACAATAAAAATGAACCACCACCATAAACTTCACACAATCAAAAAGGCGCTTCAATAATATGGCTTAAAATATATTTGTATCATCGGTTGGCTGGAGAAATAAAATAAAACCTATTATAGGCATTATATTATAAAATATTGACGAATCGGCAAACAATACGCTTACCAAAGACTTTAAATCGGGGCTTTTTTGTTAATAAAGCCGCTTCCATTTATGGTTTTTTGCCCTACCTTTGCCATCCAAAAACAAAAACTTACTTAATTTAGTTTATATGTCAGGAGCCTTAAAAGAAGTACGTACCAGGATAAAAAGTGTACAAAGCACCCAGCAAATAACCAAAGCAATGAAAATGGTAAGTGCTGCCAAATTGCGCAGGGCACAGGATGCCATTACACAAATGCGTCCTTATGCACAAAAACTACAGGAAATGTTAAGCAATATTGTTAGCAACGGGGATGGTGATGTAAGTATGGCATTGGCAACTGAAAGACCTGTTGAAAAAGTATTGATTATTATTGTTACCAGCGACAGGGGATTGTGCGGCGGTTATAACAGCAACCTGATTAAATTAACCCGTCAGCTGATCTTCGAAAAGTATGCGGCTCAACATGCCAGAGGTTATGTTACGATTTTACCAATCGGTAAAAAGGGATACGAGCATTTTACAAAGAATGGCTTTAAAGTAGTGGATGCCTACTGGAATATTTTTACAGGATTAAGTTTTGATAAAGTACAAACTGCCGCAAAATATGCGATGGAAGCTTTTGCAAACAAAGAATTTGATGCAGTAGAATTGGTATTCAGTGAATTTAAAAATGCCGCTACACAAGCTTTTATTGCTGAGCAATTTTTGCCTGTAAGTAAAGTGGCAAAAAAGGTAGGTGAGGCAAATGCTGATTTTATTTTTGAGCCCGGTAAAGATATATTGATAAGCGAGCTGATGCCTAAAATATTAAATACCCAATTGTTTAAAGCAGTGCTGGATGGTAATGCCAGCGAACACGGTGCCCGTATGACTGCTATGGACAAAGCAAGTGATAACGCCAGTGAATTACTGAAATCTTTAAAGATAAGTTACAACAGGGCAAGGCAGGCTGCCATTACAACAGAGTTAACCGAAATTGTAAGTGGTGCAGCGGCATTGAACGGATAATATCGCCCCCGCTGTGGTGGAGAAAACAGAGGAGAAAAGCATCTTAAATTTAAATACTATTACTCCCCTTTGGGGATAGGGCATGGAACTTTCACAAATAATACCGCATATTGAAGCCTTGATTTTTGCAAGTGATAAGCCGCTCATCAATACCGAGTTGGTGGAATTACTGAACAATGCGCTTGGTTTTATTGAAGACCGTGCCACCATTGAACAGGTGGATGCAGCCGTTGAAGGGATTCACGAAAAATATGCTTCGGAATTTTACGCTTTTGAATTAAAACAAAGTGGGGGAGGCTGGCAGTTTTTAACAAAGAAAGAATATCATAAAACAGTAGCACAGTTAAATGGAGATAAATTTTTAAAACGACTTTCGACGGCAGCATTGGAAACCCTTGCTATTATTGCATACAAACAACCCATTGCTAAAAGTGAAATGGAAGCTATTCGTGGTGTAAACTGCGACTATGCTGTGCAGAAATTATTAGAGAAAGATTTAGTAATTATATCCGGAAGAAATGAAGATGCAGTGGGCAAGCCCCTGATATATACCACCTCCAAATCTTTCATGGATTACTTTGGTATTAACAGCACTGCCGATCTTCCAAAAATAAGTGAAGTGTTGATGGAAGAACTTGTTCAGGCAACACTTGTAAATCACCAGCCACCAACCGAAGAATATGTAGTTGAAAATACTGACGAAATAAATGAGCACAATAATTTTGAAAATATTGATGTGGTAGAAGAAGAAAAGGAAATGGAGTTGGATGAAGAGGCTGTTCTTTTAATAGAAGAAGAAATGATAATAGCCGAAAATGAGGAGACAATTATTATTGAAAATATGGAGGAAGAAGAAATGTTAATACATGGTAAGCAGAAAGATTCAACTGAAAGTAAACAGTTGAATGAACTTGAAATTGCTGTATCTGAAAAAGATAAGCAGAACGATAAAAAGGAAGAACAATCAGAATCATAATCTTAAAAATAAAAATTTAATAAGGGTATGACGAAGATTGTTTCTCATACCTTTTTTTATGTGTCACCAGCAAACTGAAAGAATTATATATTACACCAGGAACTTAAAAAACACTAAATCAACAACAAAAAAACAGCAAATAAAAAATGGCAAAAAATTTAACCCACAATCAACTAACCGAAATTGCCAATGAGTTTGGCACTCCTGTTTATATCTATCATGCAGAGCGCATTGCAGCACAATACAAGAAACTACAGAAGGGTTTTGCTGGTGTTAATGCCCGGTTTTTTTATGCCTGTAAATCGCTTACCAATGTTAATATATTAAAGTATGTTCAGTCAATTGGTGCCTCACTGGATTGTGTTAGTATTAATGAGGTAAGGCTGGGGTTAATGGCAGGTTTTGCTGCCAGGGATATTTTGTACACCCCCAATTGTGTTGATTTTGAAGAAATTGTTGACGTAAAAGAATTGGGTGTTAACATCAACATCGATAATATTTCTATCCTGGAACAGTTTGGTAATACATTCGGTAACAGCTACCCTGTATGTATCCGTCTTAACCCACACATTATGGCAGGGGGAAATTTTAAAATTTCTACTGGGCATATTGATAGTAAGTTTGGTATCTCTATTCACCAGATGCGCCACATAGAAAGAATTGTAAAAACAACTAAACTAAATGTAACCGGTATACATATGCATACCGGCAGCGAAATAAAAGACATCAATGTTTTTTTAGAAGGCCTTTCAGTAATGTTTGATCTTGCGGGCCATTTTCCTAACCTTGAATTTATTGACCTGGGCAGCGGTTTTAAAGTGCCTTATCAGCCCGGCGATGCAGAAACCGATGTTGCAGCTCTTGGCGAAAAAGTAGCGCTTGCATTTGCCGAATTTGAAAAAGAAACCGGTAGAAAACTGCAGGTATGGTTTGAACCGGGTAAATACCTCGTAAGTCAGTGTGGTTATTTTGTAGTAAAAGCCAATGTAATTAAACAAACACCTGCGGCAGTTTTTGTTGGTGTTAACAGCGGTTTTAATCACCTTATCCGTCCTATGATGTACGACTCCTATCATCACATTGAAAACATAAGTAACCCAAAAGGAGCAGAACGAATTTATACAGTAGTAGGTAATATTTGTGAAACAGATACTTTTGCCTGGGACAGAAAACTAAATGAAGTTCGTGAAGGAGATTACCTTGTTTTTTACAATGCAGGTGCATACGGTTTCGAAATGTCGAGCAATTTTAACAGCCGTTTAAAACCTGCGGAAGTGATGGTTGTTGAAGGTAAAGCAAAACTTATCCGTAGAAAAGATGAGTTTGAAGACCTGCTGAAAAACCAGGTTTTGTAATAACAATTTCCACATTAATTAGTTAAAAAAAAAGGCAAAGGTTGTATAATTAAATTACCTTTTACAGCTCTACAATATTTAAACCGGTGAATAAAAAGTTCAAAACGCTTTTTTGTTCACCGGTTTTTTCTTTGACTTTTTATCATTTATTAAAAATAAATATAACGAAACAGTTTAATGACAGTAAATTTTTATTTCAACGCAAAGGGTTGAAAAAGAATCAGTCATCATAAAAATTTATGGCAAAACAGTTGCAATAGGTTTTTTTTTGTTGTAACTTTTTACTCTAAAACCACCAATTATGAAATTTCCCCACCTAATCTCACGTATAGCAATGTATTTGCTTTCGCTCGTAATGATTGTTTTTGGCATTCAGCATTTTTTGCATCCACACGAACTTGTAAATTATGTACCTCAATTTTTACCGGGAGGAATTATTTGGGTATATTTTGCAGGGGTGGCCTTTATATTGGTAGCAATAGCTTTTATAACCAACCGAATGGTTAAGGCAGCAGGTTATATTTTGGCTGCTATACTTTTCATTTTTGTATTAACAATGCACATACCTAATTTTTTAAATGCAGGCGATAAAGACATGAAACAAATGGCGCTGATAAGTATACTTAAAGATACCGCCATTGCAAGCTTCGCCTTATATATTGCAGCAGGTGCCCATCACCAAAAGTTACATATGGACGAAAGCGATTGATCTATACTGATAATACGTAGCCATTTAATATTACAATATAACCTTGCTTGTCCTGGTTAGTTATAAAGTATTCCTCAAACTATACAATATCTCTCCATTGCTGGATGTAATTTATCTATCCGAATAAAATAAAACGGGTAATTAAATTGAAGTAAAATAAAAACTACATTTGATTATCAGGTAATTTAAGCCTGGTTTATGTTGATGATTAAAAACATTGGATCTTTTATAAAAAACAGACCCGCCCTCGCTGTAGGTTTTCTGTTTGCTACTTCCAGTCTTTTATTTGGCACCTGGGTGGCAGCTATCCCTGGTATTAAACAGCGGCTTGGTTTTACAGATGGCAGTCTTGGCTTATCATTATTATTATCTCCGCTGGGTGCTATTACCGGCATGTTATTGTCTACAAGAGTCTTTAGTAAAATACCTGTTGGCAGGTGGATGCTAAATGGTTACCGGGTACTGTGTTTGCTGATGATATTGCAAATTAATGCAGTTAACCGGCCAATGTTCTGGCTTTGTTTGTATTTCTATGGTTTATTCAGCTTTCTAAACGGCGTATCAGCCAATGCAACCGTTAATATCATGGAGAAAAAAAGTAATCGTTTGCTTATGAGCACCTGTCATGGAATGTATAGCCTGGGAGGTGCTGTTAGTGCAGGTTTGGCAGGTTTGATGTTTTCTTTTCATGTAATATCCGGCTGGCAAATAGTTGTAGTGGCTATTATTATTTTCACCATAGTAACTGCTAACCAAAAACTATTGCTGGCAAATAAGGATATCATCCACAGCAGATCGGGAATTAAATTACCATCACCAACCATTCTGGGTATTTCATTTATCTGTATGGTTACGTTTATGGCAGAAGGGTGTGTGGCAGATTGGAGTGCTATCTATTTTAAAGAATCATTAAATGCCCCTAAAGAAATAGTAAGTTTTGGCTATGCAGGTTTTTCTATTGCGATGACGTTGGGAAGGTTAAATGGCGATAGCCTGATTGCTAAAATCGGAAGTAAGAAAATTGTAATCGCCGGGTGTTTGTTATCTGCACTTGGTTTCACAATAGTTGTGTCTGTACCTTTTATATCAGCAGCAATTGCAGGATATATTTTAATTGGCTGTGGTTCATCTTGTATTGTTCCAGTATTGTTTAGTGCTTCAGCCAATATACCAGGTGTTAGTACAGTAGAAGGCTTTGCAATGGTAACAACAGGCGGACTCATAGGGTTTCTTACGGGACCATCTTTAATCGGATTCATTTCAGAAAAATCCAATCTTTCAAGAGGGTTATCCCTTTTAATTGTTATGGCGTTGCTGGCTGCGGTAGTTGCATGGCGCAATAAATTTTTAGTAAATAAAAAAACGGCAACTACAGAATTGGAATATGATGAACAGATTTATTAAGCGATAAAGAAGAGCGTTGGTTTTCAATTGATAAAATAGCAACCAAAATTAATAATCTATTGAAGTAAAAAAACCTTCCCGTGTACTTTGAAATAGGATAAAAAAAGTTTAAATTTACTATAGTTCTTTTTCATCAAATTTAAAATCTATTTTATGGACCTGCTGCACCGGTTTGAATATTGGGGCGATCACCATCACCCAAAATGGATAGATATCATACGCATTATTTTAGGCATCTTTCTTTGTTACAAGGGAATTGATTTTCTTCGCAATACAAGTTTATTGATCAGTCTTATGTCAGGGAGTGCATCCTTTGGTTCTTTCCTCACCGTATTATTAGCCCATGTAATACCTTTTGTGCATATAGTTGGCGGCCTGCTTTTAATAATGGGTATCTTAACACGCTTCGCCTGCCTTATTCAAATCCCCGTACTTATTGGCGCTATCATTTTTGTAAAAGCCGCTAAAGATGTATTATTGCCTTATGCTGAATTATATGTAACCATTGCGGTGTTGCTTGCACTCTTTTATTTTTTAATTGCCGGTAATGGGCCTTTGTCTCTTAAAATACCGGAAGAAGAAAAGAAGAAGGGGCATTAACAGTTAATTCTTACCAGGTAAATAAATATACTTCAATAAAAGTAAATTCTACAGGAATTAACTTTTTCCCAAATTTTGTGTTGGCACCAATTTATATCTGCTTACCTACTCAAACGGTTATTAAATACATTGTGTAAAAACTTTAACCAACACAATACTCTTCAAAAAATCATAGCAATCTTTCTCTAAAAAATAGCTGTCGGCTATTTTAAAAAATCTACCTATTTTTAATTTCTATAAATAAAAAATATACTTTATGGCACTTGAAATGGTAGACGACCCACAAGACAACAGTGACAATGGTGGTAGTGGAGGAGGGGGAGGTTTTAGCTCCGGTGGAAGAAGCGGCGGTGGTGGAGGAATTGGCTCCCTGCTAAATTTTTTACCGCTTATATTTAGTTTATTTCGTGGCCGCAGCAGTGATGGAAATAATGGCAACGGTGGAGGTAAGAGAGGCTGTAGTGGCGGAATGATACTTTTACTTGTGTTGGCAGCAGGTGCCTATTTTTTATTACGCAATCAGTCTTGCAATAGTGGTGGAGATTCAACCATTGCTAATGTAATATCACAATTTACAAAAGGTGGTAAATTAGATCCCAACGAATTTAAAAAAGCCAGCGTGTACGAAGGGCTGGAAGATGACAATACAAAAAATCCTTTACCAGAAAGTGTGTCGCTGTTGCGTTTTGCACCAGACAGGCAAAATCAGGGCAAGCAGGGAAGTTGTGTAGCATGGAGCAGTGGTTACGCAGCAAGGAGTATTATTGAAAGTGCCAGCACTGCGCAAAGCCCTAATAACGTTGCATTCAGCCCCGCTTTTTTATACAGCCAAATCGGTTTGGATGGTTGCCAGGGTTCTTACATTATTAAGGCGATGGAATTTATGACCAATAAGGGTGCTGTTCCTTTCAATCAATTTCCTTACGATGAAAATAATTGCAGCCGCCAGCCCACCAACCAGATGATGAACGAAGCATCACAAAACCGCATGCATGGTTTTAACCGTTTAACCGAAGGTGATGGGGTAAGCAATTTAAGTCTGCGTGCTGTTAAAGAACATCTTGCAAAAGATGCACCGGTAGTAATTGGGATGATGGTAGGCGGTAGTTTTATGGAAGGCATGATGGGGCAAAAAGTGTGGCACCCAACTCGCCAGGATTACAGCCAGACAGGTTTTGGCGGCCATGCACTTTGTGTTATTGGATATGATGACCGGCTTGAAGGTGGCTCGTTTCAGATAATGAATAGCTGGGGCCCTGAGTGGGGCGAAAATGGAATTGGCTGGGTACGCTACAGCGACTTTAAAGAATTTGTAAGAGAGGCCTATGGAATAGACCCTATGCCAAAAAGGGGGGCTGCTTTAAATATAGATTTTGAATGCAATATTGGTTTGGTTAATAACGAAACCAAACAATACATTCCACTAAAAGCAGGTTCGGCAAATACTTTCACCACTGTTACGCCTGTACGCAAAGGCACTAAGTTTAAAATTGAAATTAAAAATGCCATTGAGTGTTATATTTATTTGTTTACACCCAACCCCGCCGGTAGTAGTTTTGTGTTGTTTCCATACAAACCAATTCACTCTCCTTATTGTGGAATCACAGGGTATCGCCTGTTTCCAAAAGGGCAATCCATACGTGCCGATAGTTTAGGCACTAAAGATTATATGGGCGTTGTGGTAAGTAAGGAACCATTGGATTACAATGCGCTAAATGCTTCAATAAATAAAAGCACACAATCAACTTACGCAGGTAAACTAAACGAAGTTATCAGCAGTGCATCTATAAAAAATGTTAGTTACAGCAACACCAATAATGGCGGTATTTATTTTAAAGCAGATGCCACCGATAAAAATAAAATTGTGGGTTGCGTGGTTGAAATAGATAAGCAATAAAATATTGGTCCGGGCTAAGAAGCTATGTGGAAAATCGTTGCATCGCCCTCTTGTACGGTATCAGCATCTGGCGATTTTTATTGTTGCGTAAATGCAGATTGTAATAATACATTTATAAACGATGAGAAAACATAATTTTTACTTTATCATTGCAGTCCTCTCATTTTTCATTACATCATTCAGTTATAGGAAATCAAATGATTGCGCCGAAATAAAAAATGGTAAGTTTTATTATTTTTCAAAAATTTCAAGAGACAAAGTAAACGTAGAAAGATTTGATAGCATGCAACTTGAAACGAATACAAAAAATGGGCATGTTTTAAGGAGTAAAATTATTTGGATAGACGAATGTAATTATGATATGTACATTAATGCCCTGAGTAATTCTAAACTTGAAAAAATGGATTCATTGATTTCTGTAACACCAACCTCAGTAGAAATTATAAGTGTTGACTCTACCTGGTACATTTGCCACTGGAAGATGAAAATTTCATCTAAAGAAATCGAAGGGTCAGATACTATTTACTTTAAGATTGACAATAATAGATAGAAATACATACAACATTAAACTCTGAGGCAGACTTAATTTAACAATGAATAATTGTGCCAAAAAGCCTGTCTCCCAATCGGAAATCTGCGAAACTTTACTTCATGTAATAATGCCAAATAAACACCATAGAATTCATCACTTCGTATTCAAAATATCATGCCCCATTTTATCACGCTTAGTGGTAAGGTATTTTTCGTTGTGCTCGTTAGGTTTAATTTCAATGGCAATTGTTTCAACTACTTCTAAACCGTAGCCTAACAACCCTGCACGCTTGCGTGGATTGTTACTCATCAGTTTCATTTTACTGATTCCCAGGTGACGTAATATTTGTGCGCCAACACCATAATCTCTTTCGTCCATACCAAAGCCAAGCTGTAAGTTTGCTTCCACCGTATCTAACCCCTCTTCCTGTAATTTATATGCTTTTAACTTGTTCAGCAATCCAATACCGCGGCCTTCCTGGTTCATATATAATACAACTCCTTTACCTTCTGCTTCAATCATTTTTAAAGCTTTGTGCAATTGGTCGCCACAGTCGCAACGCAGCGAACCAAGTATATCACCCGTCATGCAACTGCTATGTACTCTAACCATTATTGGTTCATCTTTTTCCCATTCGCCTTTTTTAATTGCCAAATGAATGTCACCTGTGTTCAATTGCTTAAAGGCAATCAATTCAAACATGCCGTACTTTGTAGGCATCTGTACCCGCTCTTCTTCGTGTATCAATGTTTCCTTCGAAAGCCTGTAGGCAATAAGATCTTTAATAGACACTATTTTCAGGTCAAATTTTTCTGCAATCTTTGAAAGCTCTGGCAAACGTGCCATAGATCCATCTTCATTCATAATTTCAACCAATACACCTGCCGCATCAAAGCCAGCTAGTTTTGCAAGATCAATGGTTGCTTCAGTATGTCCTGATCTTCTTAATACACCACCCTTTCTTGCTCTTAAAGGAAAAATATGTCCCGGGCGACCAAGGTCTTCCGGTTTGGTAGCAGGATCAACCAGTGCCTGAACTGTTTTGGCCCTGTCATGGGCAGAAATACCTGTTGTACATCCATTACCTAACAAATCAATACTAACTGTAAAAGGGGTGGCGTGTAGAGAGGTATTATCACTTACCATTGCCTGCAGGTTTAATTCATCGCAACGCTCTTCTGATAAAGGAGCGCAAATAAGACCCCTTCCGTAAGTGCTCATAAAATTGATAATCTCAGGGGTAACATTTTGTGCAGCAGTGATAAAATCACCTTCATTTTCTCTATCCTCATCATCAACAACAATTACTAATTTACCATTTTTAATATCTTCTATCGCACTTTCTATACTGTTTAACATCAGTTATTCTTTTTTTGGCAAAGTTAACAACGTTTCACCTTAGGAGTTTAAGTTCTTATATTTCGAAATAAGAAATAGTTTTTAAAGCAGAAAATAAAATTTGGACAAAAGCATCAGTTTAATTTTCAGATGGTTGTTATTTGGTTCCAATTTTTGCTTCAGAATTCATCTCTAAATACTTTTGATTTATCAAATACAACAAAAAAATGTTAACTCGTAATTTTTTAAAATTTAATAAGATCACTTATTAAATTTAATGTCAACTAAATAGAAATTATTTACCAATAGCTTTCTTTTTTTTGAAAATATCTAACCTGATAGCATTAGAAATTATATAGGTAACAAATATCTAAAACTGGTAACAATTTGTTAGTTTTGCACCGCTTGTCATTTGGGAATTGAAATACAACTTTGCACCAAATTTTAACACTTAATATGATGAGTAAATTCAAACTGCTAACGACAATATTTTTATTGTTCGGTTTTTTAGCAAAAGCCCAGGAAACCACCTCTGACATTCAGGGAATTGTTACTGATGGTAACAATGGAATCGCAAGTGCAACTGTAGTTGCCGTGCATGTACCAACCGGTACAAAATACAGTACTACCACCCGTAAAGATGGCAGGTACAATTTACCCAACTTACGTGTAGGAGGACCTTATGAGATAACTACTACATTCGTTGGTTATAAGCTTTCTAAACTGGATAATATTACGCTGTTGCTTGGACAGGAATACAAAGCTGATTTTGTTTTGATTCTTGACTCAAAAGAGCTAACAGAAGTAACTGTATCTGGTAGAAGGCAGGACAAAACTTTCAATAACAATCGTACAGGTAGCCAGGAAATTATCAGTCGTAACCAACTTGAAAGATTGCCCACCATTAGCCGTTCTTTACAGGATTTTACCAAACTGGAACCAACAGCCAACGGTTTAAATATTGGTGGCCGAAGTAGTCAATATAATAATATTACAGTTGATGGAGCTAACTTTAATAACTCCTTTGGTTTGCAGGGTACTTTAGGCGGCCAAACAGGAAGTGAGCCAATTAGTTTGGAAGCTATTGAACAAATACAAGTGAGTGTTGCGCCTTATGATGTAACACAAGGCGGGTTTTCAGGTGCAGGTATTAATTCTGTAACTAAAAGCGGAACCAATGAATTTAAGGGATCTGTTTATACGGCCCTTAAAGGACCCGGAACACAAGGATATAAAGTAGGAACAACGACTATTGTTAAACCTACTTTTAAATTTAATACCAGGGGAGCTACCGTAGGGGGCGCAATTGTAAAAGATAAATTATTCTTTTTTGTAAGCGCTGAACAAGTTAGGCAAACAGCACCTGCAACAAGCCAGGTAGCATCTGATGCTTCACATGCACCAGGTGGAAATGTATCACAAGCCAATGCAGATACTTTAGCAGCTTTAAGTACTTTTTTACAAAGTACATACGGTTATAATCCTGGAGCATATCAAGGGTATTCTTTTGAAACCAAAAGTGATAAAATCACTGCAAAAGTTGATTGGAACATCAACGCTCATAGTACCCTTACTGTTAAATACAATTATTTAAAATCTTCTCAGGATCAGTTTGCCAGTAACAGCAGGCCGGGCATAGGTCAAATTACAGGTGGCCAGCCAGGCACTACTGCAATGCCTTTTTTCGGAAGCGGTTATGTAATCAACAATAATTTTAATATTGTTATTGCAGAGTTAAATACACGTTTCAGCAATAAAGCTTCTAATAAATTACAGGTTGGATACACTGCTTTAAGAGATTACCGTTCTCCACATTCAAGCAGTGCAACAATGCCTTTGGTAGATATTTTGAATGGTGCAGGAAATATCTACACTACTTTTGGATATGAAATGTATACATACAATAATAAATTAAATACCAACGTATTTCAATTTGCAGACTTTTTTAAATTTTACAAAGGGTCTCATGAAATAACACTTGGTACCCAGGATTATTACAGGAAATATGAAAATGCATTTGCACCGGGTTATCAAGGCGTATACCAGTTTAACAGCCTTACCGATTTTTATAACAGTGCAAAAAATGGTACAGCCAACGCTAAATCTTATTACCTGCAGTATTCAGCTTTACCAGGCGGTGAATTTCCTTTTGCATTTGCAGGCTCTACTGAGTTAGGTTTTTTTGGACAGGATAAATGGCGTGCAAGTAAAAACTTAACGCTTACTTATGGCTTACGTGTAGATTTAACTATCTACAAACAGTCATTTACTGATAATCCTTATTTTGATGCACTTACCTTTAAAAATGGTAGTTACAACATAGGAAAGGCACCAAAAACTACCCCATTGTTTTCACCAAGAGTTGGTTTTAACTGGGATGTAAAAGGAGACAGAACTTTACAAGTTAGAGGTGGTGCAGGTATTTTTTCAGGACCACCACCATTTGTATGGATCAGTAACCAGGCTAGTAATAATGGTATTCAGTTTGGATCATTTACAAAAGCAAATGTTGCTTTCAATCAGGATCCTACAGCTTATATTCCAGCAGGAAGCTTACCTAATACATCTTACAGTACAGCTTTAACAGACAGGAATTTTAAATATCCCCAGGTTTTAAAGGCAAGCTTAGCTGTTGATAAAAAATTCGCAGGTGATTATGTTGCTACTTTAGAAGGAACATATTCTAAAGATGTTAATGCAGTTTACTACCAAAATATTAACCTTCAGGAATCCAACGGATTTGCTTTGGGTGGTGCAGATAACAGGTTACGCTATTTAACCGTAGCGAATAGTAATAAATATTATGCGGGAACTACTTTGGCCAACCCCAATTTAGGTAATGCCATTTTAATGAGTAATACCAGCAAAGGATATTCTTATACTTTAACGGCAAGAATTCAAAAAACCTATAAAAACTTTTTTGGAAGTATTGCCTATACTTATAGCCAGGCTAAAAATACTGCAGAATTTGGAAGTACAGCTTCTTCATTATGGAGTGCTAGAGGTGTAACCGGCGATCCTAATGCCGCTACATTGGCTAATGGTGCTTTTTATCAGCCACATAGAATTATAGCTTATGCATCTTATAAAGTAATTAGCTGCAAATATTCTTCTACTTCTATCGGTGCTATTTTTGAGGCTGCTCCGGCCGGGGTTTCTTCTTATGTTTACAACGGCGATTTAAACGGAGATGGTAATACAGGCAATGATTTAATTTATATTCCAAAATCTGCCACTGAAATCAACTTGGTAAAAGTTAACTCAGGTGGTTTAGGTACTGGTACAACTGGTGTTACTGATACAAGAACTGCTGGTCAAATATGGAACCAGTTAAATAACTTCCTTAACCAGGATCATTATTTAGCAGGACACCGTGGTAAGTACGCACAGGCTAATGCTAATGTTGCTCCTTTTTATAAAAGGTTAGATTTGAATATTACAGAAGATATTTCTGTAAAAACAGGTAAAGAAAGACATACCCTGCGCATTAGTATGGATTTAATTAATGCAGGTAATTTCTTTAATAAATATTGGGGAACTTATAAAACACCAAATCTTACCAACTTCTTAAAATATGAAGGATTGGGAGCAGATGGTAAAACACCAAGTTTCTCTATGCCTTATCTTGATGCTGCAAACCAGGTTCCTTTGGTGAGTAGCTTTAAAGACAACACCAATATTATTTCCCGCTGGCAGATGCAGTTTGGAATAAGGTATTTGTTTAATTAATTGAAAGAACAAATCATAAAAAAGCCATCTCCTGTTGAGATGGCTTTTTTATGATTTGTTTTATTGATTTATTTTGCTCCCGGCGGGCAGTGTGTTCTTAAAAAATTTGTGTACAATGTTACAAGGTGTAACCCTGTTCCTTCTCCTTCAGAGATGCTGTGGGTGCGGTTTGGATAAGGCATAAACTGAAATTGTTTATTGAATTTTATCAGTTCATTTACTAATACTTCTGCATTGCTGTAATGTACATTGTCGTCGCCGGTACCATGAATGTATAATAAATTTCCTTCTAAATTTTTAGCATAGGTAATGGGTGAACCATTAATGAAATCTGCTTTATTTTCCTGAGGCAAACCCATGTATCTTTCCTGGTAAATATTATCATAAAACAACTGGTTGCCAACAGCTGCAATAGCAATGCCTGTTTTAAAAATAGCAGGATATTGAAACAACAGATTCAACGTTGAAGAACCGCCTCCGCTCCAGCCCCATACCGCAACCCTGTCTTTATCAAAATAAGGGTTGTCTAAAATTTTTTGAGCTGCCATTGCCATATCACGAACATTAATGGTACCAATTTTTCTATAGATCGCTTTTCTCCATGCAGCCCCTTTTAGAGATGGTGTACCACGGTTATCTACAGCTACCTGAAAGTAGCCATCTTCACTCATATCGCCATTGTACAAATAATTTTGGTGATTGCCATAGCTATCACCGGTTGTAGTAGCGGCTGGCTCGCCGTACACAAAAAAAACTACGGGATACTTCTTTGTACTGTCAAAGTTTTTTGGACTGTTAATCCATGCATCCAGGGTAACTCCATCATCTGTAATGATTGTGGTGTATTTAACCTTACTGTTATCGTCTGTTTTGATTGCTGCGGCAATACTTGTTACTGCGTCTGCTGCTTTATGATCGGGCAGCGAAATCCATTCCTCTACGTGCGGTGTTTTATAATTACTAAAACCATGGCTGGCCCATTTTGCATTGGGCGAAATCACATAGTCGTGTGTGCCTTTTAGGCTTGCTGGAGATACCAAAACTGCATTGCTTTTGCCATCCATCTTTACTTTGTACAAATACAATTGTGTTGCATTTTCAGGCGACGCCATAAAGTAAATATTGTTACCGGCTTCATCAATATTTTTGATGGACTCAATATCGTATTTACCCATCGTTAGTAAAGTTTGTTTGGTGCCATCACGACTTATTTTATAGATGTGCCGCCAGCCATCTTTTTCACTTACCCAAATAAATTCTTTGCGGTTGTTTATCCAATCCCAACCTGTTGGGTCATCATCATTCCAGTAACTCTTTATTTCTACCCATGCATTATCATTCTCTGTATAAAAGCTGCGGCTGCTTCCATCCAATACGTTGCAATAGAATAATTTGCTTTGCTGTTGTTTACGATTTAGTTGTTGCACAACCAATGTGCTGCCATCAGCCCATTCCATTCTTGGTAAGTAATGTTGCTGCGGATCTCCCTCAATATTCATCCATTTAACAATGCCACCCGCTGCACTTACAATACCAATTTTTACCGGTGATGGAGCTTCCCCCACTTTAGGATATTCAACAGGAACAACATGTGAGTAATTAGAATCTGTGGTGTTAAGCATAAGATAATCTCTTATTTTGGTAGCATCTACCTGCCAGAAAGCAATGGTAGTTCCATCAGGGCTCCATCTAAAACCATCTCTGCAGCCAAACTCTTCTTCATACACCCAGTCGAACGTGCCGTTAATTAATTTGCGTGTGCCGTCAAACGTTAGCTGGGTTATTTTTCCGGTGGCAATATCTTCTGTAAATAGATTAAGCTCACTTACATACCCTGCTTTTTTACCATCTGGCGAAAATTTAGCATACATCAATGATTGTGATGGTTTGCCTTTGCCTAACTGAGTTAACTTATTGGTTGCAATGTCCAGTACCCAATAATCACCCAGTGTTTTGTAGCGCCATACTTTAGTGGTGTTGGTAAATACCAGCAATTTGCTATTGTCTGCACTAAATGCAAAGGAGGCAATATTTAGAGATGTTTCGCCGGCAGGTGTTAACTGTGCTTTTTTAATTACCGGGATGGTTTCACCAGTTTTAATATTTACTTTGGAGATAGCACCTTCTTCTTTAAGATAATAGCTGTTGCCATCTGGTGTAAACTGGATGCCGGTTTTGTATTGTGCTGTTACAACCTGAGAGCCAATAATAATTACGAACAAGGCTGATAAAAGCAGTTTTTTAAAATGCATACTTAAGTAATTTTAGAAAACTAAATTAACGCAAATACTTTGCTCTTGTTTGGGGTGTGTAACGAATTATTGAAAGAACTTTGGGAGTGAATGTAGATGTAGACCAGCTGTATATTGTAAAAGAAGATTTGCATCCTTACAAATTTTAAGGTATTTGATGAATTAATATCGTCGTCTAATAACACCTCTTTAAGGCATGAAGGAAACCATTAATTTTACACCATGGAAAAAGAGAAACTCCGCATTGATAAATACCTGTGGGCGATACGTCTTTTTAAAACAAGGAGCCAGGCGGCTGATGCCTGCGACAAAAGCAAGGTAAAGTTAAACGGCGACAATGTGAAAGCTTCTAAAACTGTAACAGTAGGTGACGAATATGAAGTGAAAACAGAAGCTAAAAGATGGGTGATAAAAGTTACCGGTTTATTAGATCACAGGGTGCAGTATAGTGAGGCAATTACTTATTATACAGATATTACGCCTGCAGAGGAACTTGACAGGATACAATTTCAGGCGGCTGTTTTTAATACGGGCAAGCGTATGAGCAAGCAGGGGAGGCCGACAAAAAAAGACAAACGGGAAATTGATGGCTTTATGGATTTTTGATGAGCCTGTTAAATTTATACAATGAAGATTGATATTATATCGGTAGTGCCGGATTTGCTGCAAAGTCCGTTTGCGCACTCCATTATGAAAAGAGCAAAGGATAAAGGTTTACTGGAAGTAAACTGTATCAACCTGCGAGACCATACAACTTATGCAAGGGCACAGGTAGACGATTACCAGTTTGGTGGTGGCGCAGGTATGGTAATGATGATTGAGCCGTTGGTGAATGCCATTGAAAGCCTTCAAAAATATACTGTGTATGATGAAGTGATTTTTTTAACACCGGATGGAGAAACTTTTAATCAGCAAACTGCCAACCAATTATCTTTAAAAAATAACCTGCTGTTAATTTGTGGTCACTATAAAGGTGTTGATCAACGCTTGCGAGACCATTTTATTACCAAAGAAATTTCCATTGGAGATTATGTATTGAGCGGTGGAGAACTAGCTGCTGCGGTGTTAGTAGATGCCATTGGCAGGTTATTGCCAGGTGTTTTAAATGATGAAACTTCTGCATTAACAGATTCTTTTCAGGATAATTTGCTGGCACCACCAGTTTATACACGACCTGTTGAATTTAGAACATGGAAGGTACCGGATATTTTATTAAGTGGCAATCATGCTAAGATTGAGCAGTGGCGGCATGAACAGGCCATTAAACGTACAGAAGAAAGACGCCCGGATTTATTGATAAGAGAAGATTAAGATACCCTTTAAATTAATTTGCAGTTATTATTGAAAATATTTGGCTAAAAAATCTCCACTCATTATCTTTGCCGTCCTTTAGCAATAAGCCGCGTTGGTCAAGAGGTTAAGACGCCTCCCTTTCACGGAGGAATCACGGGTTCGAGTCCCGTACGTGGTACAGCTTTAAAAGCCTTTCAGTAATGAGGGGCTTTTTTATTAGGGTGAAATTATGCCTAAATATGCTGTTTACTTTATAATAATCTGTTTAAAAAAACTGCCGTTCCATTTGCAGGAACGACAATTTTTTTTCCGTTATATTTTAACATCCAACGAATATAATGCTGCATCAAGGTAGCAACACCTGGTCTATAACATGGATAACCCCATTTCTGGCCATAATATTGGCACCAATAATATTTGAAGCTGACCCGTTAGCATTACCCTTTACAGTTGCACCACTGCCCGATAAACCAATCGTAACTTTTCCACCATTTGCAGTTGTCGGCTGAGCTCCATTTGTAAGATCAGACGAAAAAATTCTTCCCGGGATGACGTGGTAGGTAAGAATTGCAGTAAGCGTACTGGCACTTGCGGCTTTAACGGCATCAATTGTTGCAAAACCTGCAGCACGAAATGCATTGTTTGTAGGTGCAAATACAGTTAAGATACTAGTACCTGATAAAATAGCTGCAACATTTGTACCGCCTGTACTAGCTTTTACTACTGCAGCTACCAAAAAACTAAATGTAGTATCGGCAGATGCAACTTCTACAATATTACCAGCTGGAGGAAGCAACACTTTTGAAATAGTATGAATTACACCGTTGCTGGCCGCAATGTCTGCTGTAACTACATTAATACCATTTACAAAAACACCATTTGCATTTTTTGTAACAAATACGGAATCTCCACCGGCAGTAACCACTTTTGCATTAGGACCAGCGGGCACATCCATTGCCACAACTTTTGCTCCTAAAGTGTGATATAATAATATAGATTTTAACTGGTCGGCTGATAAACTGCCGATTACTGTACTGGTTACGCCTGATGCTGTAAAAGCTTCATCAGTGGGTGCAAATACGGTAAATGGTCCTGGACCATCCAGTGTAGTAGCAAGGCCAGCTTTTACTACGGCAGATTTTAACAATGTAAAATTTGTTCCCGCAGATACCTGTGCAGTGATGGTTCCAGGAGTGGTAGGCGAAGTGGAATCTTTTTTGCAAGAACCCAGCGTCACACAGAATACTAATAGTACTAGAAACGACTTTACTGAGATTAAGACAGGTGAATTTTTCATAACTTTTTCATAACTTTTTTTTAATAGTTTTTAATTATGTTTAATTATTACACTTTTTTATTAAACAAATTAATTTACCGTATTGTTCAATTTCAGTAAATTATTTTCTAAATAAATAGCGTTAATTTCCACTAATTTTTTATAATTGTATCATATATAGCGTGTGGCATGCCGCCAATATTTTTTACTATGTTTAACAACACATCCGGAGCGTTTATTTTTTTGTTTGCTTTTCAATTACAATTGTTAAACAATTAATTTGCCTGGGTATTAAAAACAGCCGAATTAAAACCCAACTCAATATTATGTGATGTGACACTTTAATACACCATTTTTATTTTAAATGACTGCAAAATCGAGGTTACTTTAAGACAAAGCCAAATCGCTTTTTTATTTCTCTGAATTGCGCTAACTTCCCCGTCAAAAATATTCAATCCATGAAAAACAAACTACTGCTAATTGGACTTTCTATTGCCAATTTAGTCTTTTGCCATTTCACCAGTTTCGCCGATGATGCAAAAAAAGATACCGTATTTACAGGCATATATGTTACCAGTATTCATGGTATAGATTTTAAACAAAAAGAATATACCATTGATTTTTGGCTATGGCTGAAATATAAAAACAAGGACTTTGATTTTGTTCAAAACCTGGAAATACCCCAGGCAAAAACAGTTACAAAGTCTTATTCAACAGTAGATACGAGCAACGGTGTTTATTTACTGATGAAATTGCAATGTGTGATGAAAGATTCCTGGAAGATCAGCAACTTTCCGTTTGACAGACAGAAGCTAAGACTCTCGATAGAAAATTCGCAGTTTGATTCACGCTCTTTATTGTTTGCAATCGATACACTCGGTCAGCATTTCGATCCTCGGTTTACAATAAGCGGATGGAAAGTAGACAGTTTTAATATTACTGCAGGCACCAAAATTTATGAAACTGGTTTTGGAGATGAAAGCCTTACCAAACCTCACACGGAGTATAGTGCTTTTAAAGTTGGTATTGTACTCGACAGGGATGCCATGGGGTTATTTATGAAAATATTTCTTGGAATGTATGTTGCTTTCCTGATTGCTTTTGTGTGTTTTTACATTCATGCTGATGGTATTGACTCCAGGTTTGGTTTAAGTGTTGGTTCACTGTTTGCTGTGATTGGTAACAAATATATTATAGATTCTTCGTTGCCTGAATCTACTTCCTTTACGCTTGTAGATACATTGCATGGACTTACCCTACTTTTTATTTTTGCTGTAATTACCTCGACTGCATATGCACTTAAACTTGTGAAAGAAAATAGACTGGCGGCTGCCAATAAGTTTGATAAAAAAATGGCCCTGTTACTCTTAGTGATTTATGTTGGGCTAAATTTCTATTTTATCTGGCAAGCAAATATCAGTTAAAGGAGTTCTTCGTTATGATCAGGATTTATATTATGCCAATTTGAGTAAACCTAGATTTATCACATTTTTACAGGTATTTTGCCGCTAATTATTTTTTCAACAAAGAGTACAATTGTAATTCCTGCTGTGTATGCTAACAAGTCTATCCATTCAAAAGAGGTGCCGATAATGACTCTTGCAATGCTTGAGTGCTGCAGACCAAGGATAGTGATGATGTTGAAATATTGCAGGGTTTCAACGATATAGGAAAATACCAGTACTGAAACAGCAGTTGCAACAACAGGTGTGTCAACAAAAGATTTTACCAGGCAATAAAGAAATACTACTACCAGCAGGTCACCTATGTAAGGCCGTACGATGGTATCGTTTGCATACAATGCAATCAATATTTCAACACCCAAAATCAATACGGGTAGTATGAAATAGTTACGATTAAATTTTAGCCATAAGTGCATAATGTTTACAGTTAATTGTGATGAGTGAAATAATGCATGCTCTTTAAACTGAACACCAAAACTTAGCCATTTTAAAAAATACTTATAAAACTATAAAGAACGTCCCAGCGTAAATGATATCTGAGTAATGGCATCGGCATTTGTATCGTTTTGAAACATTGCTTTAATACCGGCCTGATATTTTGGTAAAATTTTTACCAATACCCCTAATCCAAATGTATAACCTGCACTAAATGTATTCTGCTTACCTCTTTTATCTATTACATAAAAGGGTTCCGGGAAATAGCGTTGTTCCTGGTAATAACTTAATATTTCCGGTAAAGAGGTAGACTGATACCGGAAAATGCCACCACCGATTGCTTTTAATTTTACACCGGGAAAAGATAAAATTGCATAATTCATTAGAGAAGTTAATTGAATACCACCTGTGGTAAAAGTCAGCAACCTGTTATCAGGCGAAGCTCCCGGAAAAAGGAAGTTTAAACCTTTGTCTTTGCCATGATGAATGGTAGTGGTGAGGCCGTTGGAAAAATCAAGGCGCTTAGTAATTGGATGTAAGTAAGATAAATCAATTGCAACACCATCAAGATCGCCGGTACCATGCCATGATTTACCAATGCTGAGCTGTAGGGAAGGCAAATCTTTTTGTGCTGTGGAAGTTTTTAAAATAATGAAACTCAGTAATAAGAGTACAGTTGTTTTCATAAAAAATTTTGGTTAAATAAATTTGTTTGAGACATGAAAGTAATTTACTGTTTTACTATTTCAAATACAGTACAACAATATTACCTATCATTTAACAACTGCTTATTACAGGTAATAAATTATTTTCATTTTATAAATGCTCGAAGGATATACACTTTATACATCTTACCTGTTGTATCATTCCCTTTTATTTAACTTTCTTGTTTCAGCAGTAATTCATAATCTTATTTGTGTAAAAGTGATTATAAAATTTTACACGAGAGTTACACTTTGCGGCTGTCATAAAAACAGGCGTGTTTACAAAAGATTTTACAAAACAATAAAGCAATATTACAACTAAGAGATCGCCAATGTAAGGGCGTATAATGCTGTCGTGTGCAAATAAGGCAATGATAATTTCTAAACCTAAAAGCAGTATGGTTAAAACAAAATAATACCAATTAAATTCAATACTTTTTTTCATAAGGTTACCTGTGGAAGCAAAGTTTCCGAAGACAGTCTATTTACAATTCATCCAATTAAATATAAAATAAAATTGCACTTAACTCAATTCTACTTCTGAATGTAACTCCGGTATCTCCACATTGGCAAACCCTTTTCTTATCAATCTTTGTCTAAAATCAATTTGTACTTCATACTCACCATGAACTAAAAATAATTTCTTTACCTGCGCTGCATCCTGGCAGCTCAAAAACTGGCAAAGATCTTCATAATCACCGTGAGCACTCATGCTGCGCATTTCGCCTATCTCTGCATTCACTTCATGCGGTTGTCCAGAAATACTTACCTCTTTGGGATGTTTCATCAGCCTGCCTCCCAGCGAATGCGGCTCGCAATAACCCGTTAACAAAATAGTATTGCGGCTGTTTTCAATATTGTTACTTATATGGTGTTTTATCCTTCCGGCATCAGCCATTCCACTGGCCGAAATAATCACACACGGTCCTTTATAAAAATTAAGGTTTTTAGAATCTTCTACAGATTCTATAAATTTTAGTCCTTTAAAAGCAAAAGGGTCATCATCGCTTTCCAATACTTTCCTGATGCGGTCGTTGAAGTATTGCGGATAACTTTTTATAATGGTGGTAGCTTTCAAACTTAACGGACTATCCACAAAGTAAGCCATTGGCGGTAACCGGTTTTCTAACTCCAGCTGGTTGAGGGCATATAAAATTTCCTGTGTTCTGCCAACACTAAATGCAGGCATAATTAGCTTACCTTTTTTAGAAATACAAGTATGATTTATCCATTGCAATAATGCATCTGGCGTAGGATTATGTTCATCATGCAAACTATTGCCGTAAGTACTTTCAATCAAAATATAATCTGCCTGCGGAAATTTTTCCGGTGCTTTTAAAATCACATCCCTGTAACGGCCTACATCGCCGCTAAAAGTAAGGCGGGTTAATTTTCCATTTTCTGTAATTTTTAAATGTACTGCAGTACTGCCAATTATATGACCAACATCTGTGTAACAAAATTCAATGCCTTCTTCAATGGTAAACCAGGTATCATAATCCACCTTTTCAAAAAAGTCCTGAGCCTTCAGCGCATCTGCTGTGGTGTACAAAGGTTGCAGGTAGGACAGGCCTTCAGCAGCCCGGCGTTTGTTTATAAATTTCAGGTCGTTCTCCTGTATGCCTGCAGAATCTTCCATTAATACTCCTGCTAAATCTTTGGTAGCAGGGGTTGCAAATATTTTGCCGTTAAATCCGTCCTTTACTAATTTTGGTATCAGCCCGCTGTGGTCAATATGTGCATGAGATAAGATAAGATAATCAACTTCCGAAGCTGTAAAACCAAAGCTGGCATTTAAAGTATCTGTTTCATTGCCCATTCCCTGGAACATGCCACAATCCAATAAAATTTTTTTGCCATTGTTTAACGTAACCAAATGTTTAGAACCTGTTACTGTTCTTGCTGCACCATGGAAAGCTATCTTCATCTTTTTTTTTATTTAGTATTTCAAGGTAGCGAAAAGCCAAATATTCTGCCAGGTTTTCTTGCTAACAAAGAAATTAATTTTTTCTTTAACTAATTTTATTTGCCAAACCAGGGAAAGTTGTTTTTATTTTAACTGCTTTGCATCTACTCTTGAAGGAGTATCTTTTCCGCTGATGATACTGGAAGAACTTACTGCGATTGATTTAATAATGGCTGCCATATTATCCATATCCAATGTTCCTATTTCGTCACCTGCAGTGTGGTAGTTGGGCTCATTATCCATTTTTGAAGTAGATATCGTATGCGCCGGAACACCAAGCCTGGCAAGCGTTGCATTATCTGATCTATAAAATAATTGTTGTTCAGGGTAGGGGTCTGCATAAAAAGTAAAAGAAGATCCCTTTAAATTCTGCTGTAGAATTTCGCCCATATTTGTTTTTTCAAAACCTGTTATGTAAGCCGAATTGCGGCCCCATTTAGATTCAGTTCCAATCATCTCAATATTAAACATGGCCATCACTTTTTCCGGCACCAGTTGTTTTGAAAAATATTTGGAACCAAAGCCTCCCAACTCTTCTGCAACAAAAGTGGTGAAGATAATAGTTCGTTCATTGTTGTTTAATTTTTTAAAATAATTTGCCAGCATTAAAACAGCGGTAGTACCGGCAGCATCGTCATTGGCTCCGTTGTAAATAGAATCTGTCGCCTTGTGTGGTACCCCTTCGGCTGGTGATCCAACACCCAGGTGATCATAGTGACCAGAAAAAATAACATACTCATCCGGCTTGCTTTTTCCCGGCAACATACCCACTACATTGTTCAATGCTTTTTTTTGGACGCTATTTTTTATTGTAAGAGAAAAGGTAGTTGCACTTGTACTTCCCCAAACAAATACGATAGTATTGGTAGCCTGTTCTGCAGAAATTTTATCAATGAGCTGAATATTTTTAATGCTCTTCCTAAAAGAAGTATCTACCAATACCAGCAGATTTTTTTTGCTTTGATAGCTTTGGTAAAATTTCTGTCCAAATGATTCACCTGCTTTGATGGTAACTATTTCCACATCATTTTTTTCAGTAAGCAAAACTTCTGGTTGGTAAGAAAAAATGGCTACCAGGGAATCGTCAATTTTTTTTCCATCAATGAAAATTGTTGCAGCCTCCGTGTTTGCCTGATACATAAAAAAATCCTGCCTGTAATTGGCAGCACCATTAAAAGTCTGCAAACCAGTTTTTTTAAATTCAGATTCAATAAATGTAGATGCTTTCTCAATACCGGGTGTAAAAGCACGCCTGCCCTGCATATCATCTGCCGAAAGGATTTGCTCAATACGTTTTACCTCGGTAGCATTGATGATTTTATCAATGGATTGTGCATGGGCAACATGCAGGGCAAATAGTATACATACAACAGCAATAAATTTTTTCATACAATTTTTATAATAAAGAATAAATAAATTTTTGTTACTTCCAACCGGTTTGTACCTGCAAATAGGTATAGCAAATTGGGTTAAATAAATTACTGGATCGAAAGATACTAAAAGCTTTATTAAACTGTGGAATGAAGTTTATTAAGTGGGCAGGATTAAATATTTTATTAGAGAAGTTGGAATCTAAAATATTGCTTTTGCCAGATTAGGATCAGGCATCAAGCATCAGATACTGAGCTGAAATAATTTTTATATTAGTGCTATGTCAATGTTATTTAATTATTAACTAATTTTAAAAATCCATTTTATCAATGCAGCAATTGCATATACCCGTAAACGTGGTAGTAATTGCAATTATCAAATTTTATAATTTAATAACAAGCTATTTATCAATACTTACTTCTTTATGCAGACAAATCTATATTTAGCAGAGCTTAAATCTTTAAAGAATTACTACTTCTCAATCCCATTAGTTATAGTAGCCAGCTATTCGTTTTATAATTTTGCTAATAGTGACAC
>JANXSR010000386.1 GCA_025352625.1 Ferruginibacter sp. | reverse complement strand
TATCAGATGGGATTTCTGATTTTTTTACCCCTGGATTGTGTACCAAAAAAGTATCAATTCTTGCCTGTACTAGTGCAAGGTAATCGGGATTGGATGGTCCTTTATTGCTGCCCCCGGCACCTGCTGCATTGTAATCAACCGCAGATGGGCGGGAATAGAAATACTTGTCGTCTGTAAATTTTTGCCCGATATTACTGTAATAGGTTTTACCATTTGCGGCAATAATTTCACCCTTCCCCTTATTAGGTGCTAATTGTGCAAAGCCCAAAACGATTAAGGTGTAAATGCCTGAAAAAAACAGCAGGCAAACTGCGGTGAGCCTGATGGCTGGAAATATATTTTCTTTCATCTTACTTATTTTTTTAAATGAATATTGTTACTAAAAGGTCAATGAGTTTAATCCCGATAAAAGGTACAATAACACCACCCAGGCCGTAGATCAGCAGGTTTCTGCGTAGCAATGCACTTGCACCAATAGGTTTGTATGCCACACCCTTTAATGCCAGTGGAATTAATAACGGAATGATGATGGCATTAAAAATTACTGCTGATAGAATGGCGCTTTCAGGCGAATGCAATTTCATAATGTTTAAACCCTGCAAGGCAGGGATAGAAGCAATAAAAAGCGCCGGAACAATGGCAAAATATTTTGCCACATCGTTTGCAATACTGAAAGTGGTAAGTGTTCCCCTTGTCATTAATAGTTGTTTGCCTATCTCAACCACTTCAATCAGTTTAGTAGGGTCGTTATCCAAATCAACCATATTGCCTGCTTCCTTTGCCGCCTGTGTGCCACTGTTCATAGCCACACCCACATCTGCCTGCGCCAATGCCGGTGCATCGTTAGTGCCATCACCCATCATAGCAACTAACCTGCCCAGGCTTTGTTCTTTGCGGATGTAATTCATTTTATCTTCAGGTCTTGCTTCTGCAATAAAATCATCTACGCCTGCTTTTTCTGCAATATATTTTGCCGTTAATGGGTTATCGCCTGTTACCATTACTGTTTTAATACCCATTTTACGCAGGCGTTCAAAACGTTCGCTGATGCCGGGCTTAATGATGTCCTGTAATTCTATAACGCCAATTACTTTTTCATTTTCTGCCACCACTAAGGGTGTACCTCCATTGCTTGAGATTATTTTTACCTGTTCGGCTGTTTCGGCTGGAAAAGTATTACCTGCTTTCTCACACAGTTTCCTGATTGCATCAGATGCTCCTTTTCTTATTCTTGTGTTTTGAAATTCAACACCAGAGCTTCTTGTTTCTGCAGTAAACTTTATGAACCGTGGGTTTTCCATTTTATAACTCAATGGATTTATTCCGGCCAGTTCAATAATGGATTTCCCTTCGGGGGTTTCATCCGACATTGAACTTAATACAGCGGCTTTAACAAAATCCTTTTCATCAATGCCATTTGCCGGATAAAAATTTGTTGCCTTCCTGTTGCCAATAGTTATGGTGCCCGTTTTATCCAACAACAACACATCAATATCGCCTGCGGTTTCTACTGCTTTACCGCTTTTGGTAATTACATTTGCCCGTAATGCCCTGTCCATACCTGCAATGCCAATGGCAGATAATAAACCGCCAATTGTTGTTGGAATCAAGCAGACAAATAAAGAAATAAATGCGGCAATGGTGATAGGCGTTTGTGCATAATCGCCAAACGGTTTTAACGTTATTGTTACGATAATAAAAACCAATGTAAACCCTGCCAATAAAATAGTGAGGGCAATTTCATTGGGTGTTTTTTGCCTGGATGCACCTTCTACCAATGCAATCATTTTGTCCAAAAAACTTTCACCTGCGGCGGTTGTTACTTTTACTTTTATTTTGTCTGACAATACTTTTGTACCGCCGGTAACGCTGCTTTTGTCGCCGCCTGCCTCACGTATTACCGGGGCGCTTTCTCCGGTAATAGCACTTTCATCAATAGTGGCTAACCCTTCTATAATTTCTCCATCAGATGGAATAGTGTCCCCGGTTTCGCATAAAAAAATATCCCCTTTTTTTAACTGGGAAGATGGAACAATTTTTATTTCATTCACATACATTTCCCCAATGGTTTGAATCCATTTGGCCGGTGTTTCTTCTCTTGTTTTGCGAAGACTGTCTGCCTGTGCCTTGCCCCTTGCTTCTGCAATGGCTTCCGCAAAATTGGCAAACAATAATGTGATAAGTAGTACAGCTGTTACTATGATATTGTAAGCAAGGCTTCCCTGGTGTGTTTCGCCTGTTGCTATCCATACACAAACACCTGTCATTACCAAAGTACCAATCCACACCGTAAACATTACGGGATTGCGGAACATTTTTGCAGGGCTTAATTTAATGAATGATTGTTTTAGTGCTTCTTTTACCAATGATGACTGAAACAATTTATTATTGTTGCTACGTTTCATATTTAATCTGATTAATAGATGGAGAAATATTCTGCAATAGGGCCTAATGCCAATGCAGGAAAAAATGACAATGCTGCTATAATGGCAATTACTGCAAACACCATCAGTCCAAATGTTGCCGTATCAGTCTTTAGTGTCCCTGCACTTTCGGGAATATATTTTTTATTGGCTAGGATGCCTGCTATAGCTACCGGGCCAATGATGGGTAAATATCTTGCCAATAGCATAACGATCCCGCAGGCGATATTCCAAAATGGAGTGTTGTCGCCCAAGCCTTCAAAGCCACTGCCATTATTAGCACTGGATGAAGTAAACTCGTACAGCATTTCGCTAAAACCATGATATCCTGGATTAGCCAGCCAGCCTGCATATTCAGTTGGATTGTGTGCATATAAATGGCTTGCAATTGCAGTGCTTACTAAAATTAAAAACGGATGCAACAACGCAATTATCATGGCAATCTTCATTTCTCTTGCTTCAATTTTTTTGCCTAAAAATTCCGGTGTTCTTCCCACCATCAAGCCACTAATGAATACAGCGAGGATAATAAAGATGTAAAAATTTAAAAAGCCTACTCCCACGCCGCCGTAAAAAGCATTTACCATCATACCCAGCATAGCAAACATTCCAGATAGTGGTGTTAGGCTGTCGTGCATGGCGTTAACTGAACCGTTACTTGTTACTGTTGTATTGATTGCCCAGTAAGCAGAGGCTGCTGAACCAAATCTTACTTCTTTACCTTCCATGCTGCCCATTGGCTGGCCAATACCCATTTTTGCAATGGCAGGGTTGCCATTCATTTCATTAATCACCGTAGGTATAACCAGCAACAGGAATCCAATAGTCATTACGCCAAAAATTGTCCATGCCAGTTTCTTTCTTTTCAACACATACCCCAATGCGAAAATCATTGCAATAGGAATTAAGAAAATAGAAATGGTTTCAATAATATTGGTGAAGTAGCTGGGGTTTTCAAAAGGATGTGCTGAATTGGGGCCAAAGAAACCACCACCGTTGGTACCTATTTGTTTTATGGCAACAAATGCCGCAATGGGGCCACGGCTCACTTGCACTGTATCGCCCTGCAAATTGGTGATGCTGTCTTTGCCTTCGAAAGTCATGGGTGTGCTGTTAAATACTAACAGCACAGCTATTATTAAAGCAATAGGAAATAGAATTCTTGTACAACTCCTTACAAACAAAAAATAAAAATTCCCCAACTTATCTGCGGCTCTTTCTTTCATTGCAAAGAATACAACTGCTGCAATGGCCATACCGCAACCTGCGCTGATAAACTGAAACAGCATTACTATCAACTGCCCTAAATAAGACATACCCGTTTCGCCCGAATAGTGTTGCAGGTTTGTATTGCTTATAAAACTGATGGAGGTATTAAAGGCAAGGTCAGCACTCATGGATGGGTTAGCATCGGGATTTAGCGGCAGCCAACCCATGTTCATCAATACAAACATGCACAACAAAAACCAAAACAAGTTGATGGTGAGTAAAGCAACGAGGTGTTGCTTCCAGTTCATTTCCCTGGCTGTATGGATGCCGCTTAGTTTGTAAAAAATTTTATCTAAAGGGTTGAAGATTTTATCCATCCATGTTTTTTCATTGCTGAAAACTTTGCCAATGT
>JANXSR010000439.1 GCA_025352625.1 Ferruginibacter sp. | reverse complement strand
GTTGATGTTGAATACCAGCGCACCATCCCAGGGATAGTTATTTTGCTGAACCACCTGTACCGCTTTATTACGGATGGTTAAATCAACATTGCTGTTGATAAAAAGATTGATGTACAAATTATCATCCTTTTGTGCATACATGTAACCGGGTATAGAAGGAATTAACCGTGCAAGATTGGTCGGGCAGCAGGAACATTCAAACCAGCCGGAACGGGTGGCTTCCATCTGTGGAAACGTGAAGCTGTTCCTGATCTGCATGGCATTGGTGTAAAAGAAAGATTTACCATCCAAACCAACACCTGATATTAAACCATTGTACAAAGATTTTTCCAGTATGTCCATGTATTTTGAATCGCCGTGTAATAAGAACATTCTGTAGTTCCAGTACACGAGCGCAATGGCAGCACAAGTTTCATTGTAGGCAGTAGCATTGGGCAATTCATAATTGTTGCCATAACGTTCGCCGTCACCAATAGCGCCTACACTTCCCTGTACATACATTTTTTTATCTACCACATTGTTCCATATTTTATCAATGGCCCTTAACAGACTGTCGTCGCCTGTAAGTGCCGCTACATCTGCAACGGCTGCATATAAGTAACCTGCACGTACGGCATGTCCTTCTGCTTCTTCCTGGTCAACCACGGGTGTATTGTCCTGCCAGTAAGCGCCGCTTTTCCAGGAGTCTTTGCTGGTGGAATCATAGCCTTTGTAACGGCCGCGTTCTTCAATAAAAAATTTAGCCGTGTTTAAATATTCTTTCTTGCCTGTAAGGCGATACAGTTTTACCAACCCCATTTCAACAATTTCGTGGCCTGGTGCTACATGTAATTTACCCGGACCAAAAACACTGCAAACAAGGTCTGCATTTTTAATGGCGATGTCGAACAAATTTCTTTTTTTAGTAGCCATAAAATGAGCTGCGGCGGCTTCATACAAATGACCGGCGTTGTATAATTCGTGGCTCAGTTCTCTTTCCTTTTCCCATCTTTCTTTACCAGCCCATGCATGCGGTTCTGCCGGGTTAATGGTACGTGCGGTATATAAATAACCATCCGGCTCTTGTGCCTTGCCGATGATGGCAATTAATGAATCAAGATAGGCTGATAATTTAGCGTCCGGATGAACAGCCAGTGAAAAGGAAGCACCTTCCAGTGTTTTATAAATATCAGTATCATCAAAAGGAAAAGTTGTACAGAACTTGCCGCTCTTTTTGGCAGCCATTACAAAGTTTTTTACACGCCCTGTGCTTTCGCAACGTTCAAAAGATGCAGGAATGGTAACGGTTCTGTTGGTTTCAATTCTTGGTAACCAAAAATTGTCCGTGAGCCTCACTTGTGTGAAATCAACGGTATGTATGGGATAATCATTTTGCTGACCGTACAGCATATAACCGGAAGAAGCCATTAGTAACAGGAAGATTTTTTTCATATGCTTTTTTATACTGAGTTGGGAATCGTTACTTGTTTTTTATCTGTGTTCTTTTATTTGCAAACTTTGCCTCCTTTACCTCACCCTCCTTCTCCCTCTCCTTTTGGAGAGAGTGGTGCTTCAACTCTTTAACAAACATCTGTTCTTCCACTTCTTCATTTTTTCTTTACTGATCAAGTGCCTGCTAAATCAATCTCAAAATTCAATTATTAAAGAGTCTAAAATAAATTAAATCGAAATTGTTATTTGTTACTAAATTGAAAGAAATCAGGCATCAAAAATCAGCCATCAGATATCCGGTTTACTGTTGTCCGTAATAACTATCCGGTCCGTGTTTGCGTTCAAAATGTTTTTTTATCAATGCATCTTTCAGTCTTGGTGCATTGGGATTTATCTGTTCTGTCAGTAATGCCATCTTGGCTACTGCTTCCAGCACAGCGCTGTTGTACACTGCCTTTGCAGGTGTTTTGCCCCAGGTAAAAGGCGCATGATTTCCTACCAGTATCATTTCTATTTCTTCATAACTCAGGCCCTTTTCTTTCAGCTCATTCATTATCTGGAAACCAGTTTCATATTCATAATTCCCCTTGATCATCTCATCACTCATGGGTGGCGCACAGGGAATATCTACGGTGTTATGATCTGCATGGGTGGTACCAAAAATAGGTATGCTGCGCAGGCTTTGTGCCCATGCAGTAGCATAGGTAGAATGTGTATGTACAATGCCACCAATTGCCGGCCAGTGTTTGTACAACACAGCATGGGTTTGCGTATCAGAAGAAGGGCGTAAATCACCTTCAACCGTTTTACCGTCAAAATCAACGATCACCATATTCTCCGGTGACAGGTCTTCATATGGTACGCCGCTTGGCTTGATGGCAAACACCCCCAACGATCTGTCGGCAGCACTTACATTGCCGAATGTAAACAATACCAATCCCAGCTCCGGCAACTGCATGTTGCCTTTGTATGCTGACTCACGTATATCCAGGTATTTACTCATAAATTATTTTTTGCGAATGGTGTTGAATTGTCAATGGTGAATGGTGAAACATTTGTAAAAGTATTTCAATCTGTTAAAACAATTATTCATTACCAATTAACCATTTAAAAAATTACTAATCAATTTGATCTGATCTGCTTATAGTAATACTCTTCAATTCAGTTGCTTAATAATGCTTCATCAGTACAAGGGAGTGACACAACGATGCTACATTGAAAAACAATTGCCAGTAAACCATCAATTAATTTCCTTCAATAAACTTACCTAATTTTTGATAACGGGCATATCTCTTTTTGTAAATATCCACCTTACTTTGATCAGGAAAATATTCTGCATCGAAACCTTGTCCCATGGCTATCATTGCATCTTCTACCTTATCGTAAATGCCTGCCGCTGTAGCTGCAAACATAGCAGCACCCAATGCACAGGTTTGTTCTGATTTATGAATGCGGATCGGCATGTTCATTACATCTGCCATCATCTGCATAATAAAGGGCGATTTTTTTGCCACGCCACCAATGCCTATCAGTCCTTTTACCGGAACACCTTCTTCATTAAACCGGTCAACAATTGCTTTGGCGCCAAAACAAGTGGCTTCAGCAATTGCCCTGAAAATTCTGGGTGCATCTGTTCCCAGGTTCAACCCGGAGATGGCACCTTTCAACAGTTGGTTGGCATCGGGCGTGCGGCGGCCGTTTAGCCAATCCAGTGCCAGTTCGTTGCTCGCTGACAATGGAATCAGGTCGGCTTGTTTGCTCAACTCAGCAATGATATTATTGGTCGCTTCTTCAATTAACCGGGTTGCTGTTTCACTGTCAATGATAGCAGATTTTGGCAGCAGTTTTTGTAAGGGCCATGCCAGGATATTTTTAAACCAGGCATAAGCATCTCCAAAAGCAGACTGTCCCGCTTCCATTCCCATCATGCCCGGAATAACAGAACCCGGCACCTGCCCGCAAATACCTTTAATTAGTTTTCCTTCCACTTCGTTCATTGGTGCTACCAGCATATCGCAGGTAGAAGTACCCATTACTTTACTCAGGTGGTAGGCTTCTATCTGTCCGCCTACTGCACCCATATGGGCATCAAATGCACCTACGCCAATTACCACATCGGTGCTAAGTCCCAGCTTAGTGGCCCACTCCGAAGAAAGATGGCCGACAGATTCTGCGGAAGTATATGTTTCTGTAAATAATTTATTGGTGAATCCTTTTAACAAGGGGTCAAGAGAAGTAAAAAACTCATCGGGTGGCAAACCATTGAAATCAGCACTCCACAAGGCTTTGTGACCTGCACTGCATACGCCCCGCTTTAATTGCTTTGCATCTGTTCCGCCAGATAATAAAAAAGGTATCCAGTCGCAGTGCTCCACCCATGAATGGGTGGCGTTGCTTACTTCACTGTCTACCCGAAGTATGTGTAACAATTTTGCCCAAAACCATTCTGACGAATAGATGCCGCCCACAAACTGCAGGTAATTGGTAGCAAATTTTTTGGCATGTTCATTTATTTCTGCTGCTTCGCTGGTGCCGGTATGGTCTTTCCACAAAACAAACATGGCATTGGGATTTTTTTCAAATGCCGGCAATAAAGCCAATGGCGTGCCTGTTGCATCTACTGCTACCGGTGTTGAACCTGTTGTATCAACAGAGATGGCTTTTACGTTCGAAGCTATAGTAGGCCCGGCCTGTTGCAAACAACTTTTAATGGTATATTCAAGTCCTTCTACATAATCAAGCGGATGTTGACGGAACTGGTTCAGCGAAGCATTGCAGTACAATCCTTCTTTCCAGCGGGGATAATAAAAAACAGCGGCTGCAATTTCATTTCCATTGACAGCATTTACAAGGATGGAGCGAACGGAATCGGTACCGTAATCTACTCCAATAACGTATTGATCATTCATATATGGCAGGCAATATTTACCCCAAATGTATTATTATTTGTTAGAATGACAATTATTTTTTGAAATTATTTTTCAGGCATTTATTTTCCCTATAAACAGAAATAAAATTCAATGTCGAAAGCTTTGGTTATTCCCTAATCAACCGCCGACGGGGCTTATAGCCGCCATCGGGGTTAGCGCAACCCCGTCAGCGGTTGCAAACCCTGACGGCGGTTACCATTAAGTAAACGGCATTGAAATAAAATTAACGAACCAGGGCTACAAAATGTAAACAGCTTCCTGTAATTCCATCGCATCACTAAAGCGGTATAATCTTGGTGTACCGGTGGCAAGGTTTACATCGGCGATAGCGGTTTCACTAATCTGTTCCAGGTACATCATCAATGCCCGCAGGCTATTGCCGTGGGCAACAATCAGTATGTTCTTACCGCTTTTAAGTTGGGGTAGAATTTCCTGGTTGTAATAAGGTATCACCCTGTTAAAAGTATCCTGCAGGCTTTCTCCGTTGGGTGGGACTATAGTAAATCCCCTGCGCCATAGCAACACCTGCGCTTCGCCATATTTTTTAATGGTATCTTCTTTATTAAGGCCCTGCAGATCGCCGTAACTTCTTTCATTTAATGCTGCATTGCAGTTTACCGGAAGTAACAGATTTCCGGTGATCTCCAGGATAATATTCAGGGTGTGAATGGCTCTTTTTAATACAGATGTATAAGCCGCATCAAGTGGAAAATTTTTTATCCGTCTTGCAGCATTTTTTGCTTCCTCAATACCAGCTTCCGTCAGTTCCACATCCGTATCGCCGGTAAAGCGGTTTTGCAGGTTCCATTCAGACTGGCCGTGGCGGATGATAATCAGGTTGGGCATGTTGTAAAAGTAATTTGATTTTTTGATGCCTGTCATTACAAATTCATCTGAAGAAATACCTGTAGCATTCTAGTGGTATTAGAAAATTAAAATACCGTTTGGATGGGTTATGTGTTGAATCCGTTAACTTTAGTCTCAACCTTAACCAATTATAAAATATGAACCAACCAGCTACCACAACCACACAAAGATTGTATTCTCTTGATGCCCTCCGAGGCTTTGATATGTTTTGGATAATGGGTGCCGAAGAAATTTTTCATGCCCTGGCCAAGGCAACAGGCTCCCATTTCTGGGAAGCCATTGCCGGTGAGTTAACGCATCCTGACTGGAATGGTTTTCATTTTTATGACCTGATATTTCCACTGTTTCTTTTTATTGCCGGTGTTGCCACGCCGTATTCTGTAGGACGTGAACTGGAAAAGGGCGCCAATAAAAATCAGTTGTTGTGGCGGGTTATTAAACGTGGATTGACATTGGTATTACTCGGCCTGGTTGCCAACAATCATTTACAGATAAGACCACTTGCTGAAATACGCTTTGGCAGTGTGCTTGGCCGTATTGGCCTGGCTTATATGTTTGCCAACATCATTTATTTATATACAAAAGAAAGGGCACAGATCATTTGGTTCTGTTCCCTCTTGATTGGTTACTGGCTGTTGTTGAAATTTACTTCTGCACCGGGCTTTCCACGGGGAGATCTGACCATGGAAGGTAATTTTGCTTCTTACATTGACAGAATAATTATGCCCGGAAAACTTTACCTCGGCATACACGATCCCGAAGGTTTGATGTCTACCATTCCAGCCATTGGTACAGGTCTGCTGGGTATTTTAACCGGCAATTTTTTAAAGAACAATCCATTGCCCCAACAAAAAAAGGCACTGTATATGTTTATTACAGGTTTTGTATTTGTTGGGCTGGCGCATATCTGGAACCTTGATTTTCCTATCAATAAAAATCTCTGGACAAGTTCTTTTGTATTGAATGTAGGCGGGTACAGTCTCATCCTTTTATCCATATTTTATTACATCATCGATATTCTTGGTTATAAAAAATGGGCCTTCTTTTTTAAGGTGATCGGTATGAACTCTATTCTGATTTATATGTCAGGTATTTTTATTAACTGGAGTTATACCACTAACGGATTTTTTCAATGGTTAGGGCAGTTGATCGGCGACCCTTACAATGCGGTGGTGTTGGCCCTTTGCTATGTATTGGTTAAATGGGCTTTCCTGTATTTTATGTACCAGAAGAAAGTTTTTTTACGGGTGTAAACTTTGTCTGGAAAATGTTTACCTTAATATTGCTTTGCTTTTTAAACAGGTTTCTTCCTGAATAAAAAAATATTGCCATGAAAAAAATACAATTAATAAAAGCCATTGTTCTTTTATCAATGCTGAGCGGTGTGCTTGCCTTCGCCACTGTTTCAATCAAAAACAAAAATTTATCCAATTCAGGTGACCCAAAAGCTGTGCTGATCGCTACAAAAAAAACCTATTTCAACTCTTTTGTTGATTGCAATATGGCAGAAGCATGGATCGGTGATACCTTTCGCATTTTTCCGGGCAAATATGGCGAAGACCCATTGTGGGGCAATGCAAGAGAACTAAAGTTTACCGATGGTAAAAATGCAGATGAGGCTTTTAACAGTAAGGCAGCAAATTTTACAGAACCCATTATGCCGGCCAATGTATTGCCCGATGAAATTGGCTTGCATGGAGCAGTATGGTTTGAGACTGTTTACCAGGATGCGAAAGACAAAACAGGTAGAACACTATTTGCCGTTTATCATAACGAAAATTATCCTTCTACTTTTCCGTATGATGCCGCCAATGGCCTTGGCTATAAAAATAATGACTGGCCCGAAGGATTAAAGGGGCCAGCGTCGCCTGCTGCGGTTTGCAGGATCGGTATTATGAAATCCCTGGATGGTGGACGAAGCTGGGTCGACAAAGGTATTTTTATTGAAGACCTTCAGCCAACAATGATCTTGAAAACACACAACACTTCAAAAACATTTGCCGGTGGCACCGGTGATCCTTCCGCAGTAGCAAGTGGAAGTTACCTGTATCTTTTTTATGGTGAATATGGTTATCCGGGCATATATGACCAGGCTACCTATAGTGCAGCAAAAGAACGCAGCGGCCAATGCATAAGCATAGCAAGAATTTTATTGTCTGATCTGGATGACCCGATTGGCAAAGCAAGGCGATGGGATGGTACCGGCTTCAATGCAACTTCAGATGGTATCGGCGCTCCTGTAAAAAATTTGCAAATTGCACCCTCAGATGGAGGTGGACCAGCCTCTTCCCCTGCAGCAAAATTTCATTGGGGCCCTTCGATAAGCTGGAATACTTATCTCAATGCCTGGGTGATGCTTATGGCAAGATCAGAAGGCCCTTCCTGGAAGGGTAGCAGCCTCTATATTTCTTTTAACAAGAATGCAGATCTGGGTGCAGGAAAAAACGCACAGCAATGGTCGAAACCAAAATTATTGATTGACCGGCCGGGGCATATTCTTTGGTATCCTTCCTTACAACCGCTCAATACTCCGGATGCTGTAGCCAATAAAAACACCTGCCTTAAATTAGGCCAACAGGCAAGGTTATTTTTTAAAGATATGCAGGGAGATAAAAATGAATATTCATCGGCATACATTGTGGAGTTTAGGCGGTAGATTTAAAACTATTTTAACCCTAATGCCTTAATATACCCTTTGTTGACAGTACAATTTATAAATTGGCAGTTGGTTAAAAAACCTTCCATAGCAGTTTTAATTTCTGCGGCATTTACAGGTCTTGCCTTCCTTATATCATCAAAACTACTGCGGCTGGTATCTGCAAATTGTATTACCTGGTCGTAAAACTGCGGCATTTTAAAAGTTACAAAACCGCTTTCATTATTTAGTTTTTTATAGGGCCAGTAATGCCAGCCAATATTATTTTTCTCCAGGGTATTTTTGAATCCTCCCACCCATCCATCTTTATTTTCACCTGTTTCGCCACAGTAAATGGGCACATTGTATTTATTGCGAAAATCAATGTAGTCCTGTATTACAGCGGTGGTAGTATCTGTCCAGTATTTATGAAAAGTATAGACTGCTTTGGTATCGAATGGTATCCCGAAGATGCCGAAATTAGAATCCCATTGTGCTCCGCCGAGGAATACAATATGATTTTTATCAACCGCCCTGATAGCTTTTGTTATCTCTTTATACAATGGTTCCAGCATCGGATTAAATTTTGCCGTATCTGCAAAATGAGGAATGGGTTCGTTCAACAAATCATAGCCCATTATGATTGTTTCATTTTTGTAACGCTTCGCAATTTTGGTCCAGATGCCGGTGGTAAGTGTCCTACTTTCTTTACTCTCATACAAAAAAGGATAGCCATCACTGTCATCAATATTATCACCGGTTTGTCCGCCGGGTGCACAGTGCATGTCTAATAACACATAGAGACTTTCCTTTTTACACCAGCCAATTACTTTATCCAGTAATGCAAAGCCCCGGGCTTCGCCTTCTCCGCCCATGTAATCTTCATTGGTAAATAAGCGGTAATTAAAAGGTACACGAATGGAATTGATACCCGTACTTTTGAGGTAATGAATATCTGCTTCGGTAATGTAATTGTCAAGATATTTTTTCCAGAATGCACGGGTGGCAGCCGGCCCGATCAACTGATTAAAACTTTCATTGATCAATTTTGCAGAGCTGGTTTTATTGAACTTAAACATATAGCCTTCCGGTACTAACCAGTTACCCAGGTTTGTACCACGGATCAAAAAAGGCTTTCCATCTACACCAATAATTTCTTTGCCTTTTGTTGTGATGAATTTTTGTTGTTGTGCAGTAAGGTTAAAAAAACAAATCAGTGGCAACAATAAGAAAGTGTGTTTCAATTTCATGATGGCAATTTTCAATTTGTAAATGAGCAGGCAAATTTACCGGGTGCATTTCAAATTCGCAGGCTTCAGGGTTGCCAACCTTTCGAAAGCTATTGCTGAATAGGAATAATCCTACAAAAGGTTGGCAACCCTTGCGACAATTTGAATTGCACCCAATTTACCTGCAGGCTTTGTCATTTGCTTTTATGTAATAGGATTTGTACTTTTTTGATTTGGGATCCATGCAACCTTCGAGGTTAAGAATTTTTATATTTCTGAAATCAACGGGTTGCCCTTCACTTTGTAAAGCGATAAATCCTTCTGTCAGCAATTTGCCATCCTGCTTTATTTTAGGATCGTAATTTGCCACTACCCCGCCGCCAATCTGTGGTTTAGAATATTGCAGTACCGTGTCCCCATTAATAATATGTGTTATTAAAGAATCGCCCAGTACAATAATTTCACCCTTTACCCATTGGTCGCCTTCATAAGTTTTAGACGTAGAGGGAATACAATGTCTGTCATCAATTTTGCCTTGAAACACCACATCAGTGCCAGGTGAACACATATTGCCCGTAGGGCGGGCTACACCATCACCAAGTCCTCCGAGTAATTGAAATTCTATAGAGATAGGCCAGTTCTGCTCTTTGGGCATTGTCTTAGGATCTTGTGAATGAAACATTACACCACTATTTTTTATCGTGTATTCAGGAGCATCCTTTCTCCATTCGCCAACCAAGCGGTATTCAAACACCAAATGATAATACGCAAATGGTTTTTTATAATACAGGTGGCCGAACTGTTCATTAAACTTATCGTATTGATCATAACGAACTTTTACAATACCATCTTCTACCCTAAAAGTATTTCCGTAATTTTCGCCTGTTTCATGATGGTTGATTTTAGGCACCCAGTCTTTTATATTCTTGCCGTTAAAAAGTGTAACCCAATCTTCTTTATCGGCATTTCGCTGTGCAACAACTGGTATAGATAGCATTACTGAAGCAACCACTGAAAAACAGTTGGCTACAACATGACTTCTTTTCATTCTCATAAATTTAAATTGATTTTTTACTGACTTGTAATATTTAAGCATTTTTAAGAAGTACTGAAGTAAGTTTATTCGTTAAGCCAATGTACATAGAATACTGCATGAAAAGGAAATTAATTGTAAGCAGTAAAATCTGACAGTTAATAAAATATCGAATATTACTTCGTTAGCAGATATAAAAGATCGAATGGAGAAGATATAAAAAATAAAAAAGCCTTGAAAACAAACGCTTCCAAGGCTTTAAAATTTACCAGTACTCGGAATGGGAGTTGAACCCACACTCGCCTTACAGCGAACAGGATTTTAAGTCCTGCGTGTCTACCAGTTCCACCATCCGAGTGACACTAACCAACTCATAAAGAGCCGGTGTTAGAAAAAAAAGGCAGATAACAAAAGCTATCTGCCTAAATTTCAGAGCGGAAGACCGGGCTCGAACCGGCCACCTCGACCTTGGCAAGGTCGCGCTCTACCAAATGAGCTACTTCCGCTTGTTGTTTGAAGCAACCTGCTTCTTTTTTTAAAGAACTATTTTTGTTTTGGGACTGCAAAAATAAGGCTTGTAGATCAACTACAAAATTTTATTTGTATTTAGGATTGTACAGGGTATTTTCCGGTACAGCTACTTCAGGTTTTCCTTTATACCGATGGGTATAAAGACCATAACATCCACCTAAAATTAATGCCACCACCATAAATATCTGGCAATACCAGAGAAAGCGTGAGGAGGATACCCAGTTATGGGCAAAATCTGTGTGTGAATTGTCTATTATTTCTTGTTCCATTATATTGATTTTGCGAGGGCAAAAATAAGGTTTATGTTTCAAAAAAAATTATTTGTTGCTAATAATTTCTGAAAACCTTGTTTTCTTTTTTATAAAATACTGCCAAACAATAGATCCATTGTACCAACCATTGACTTTACCTTTTTTTGAAATTGGAAAGACAGATTGCTTTTTATCTAACAACACCCATTTAATAAAATAGAAATGCGCCTTTGCTATCGCAAAATAAACACCGGACTTACCAGTAAATAATTCCTTGTAAGCAGCAATTGCATCCAGCAAAATTCTGAAAGGAATTTTCCACAGGGCTGCAGCTAAGGAATAATTTTTGGCAAGCATTACCAGGTTATTTCTAAAATTGAGAAAATCTTTTCGGTTATTGCCCTTTGGTAATGTGCCGCCTCCAACATGATATACAACAGATGCCGGTTGAACATACACTTTATAGCCAGCCAATTGTAAACGCCAGCAAAAATCTATTTCTTCCTGGTGAGCAAAAAAATATTCATCCAGCCCCCCCAACACATGATACATATCTGCACGTACAAATAAAGCTGCGCCACTTGCCCAAAAGCAAGGCTGAGGCTGGTTGTATTGCCCATTGTCTTCTTCCATAGCTTCAAACACTCTTCCTCTCGCAAACGGATATCCGAATTTATCTAACCATCCACCGCTTGCACCAGCATATTCAAATAGCTCCCTTGCAGCGTAGTTCAATAATTTTGGCTGACAGGCTCCTATGGCTGCATTGCTTTCCATCAACTCAATAATAGGCTCCATCCATCCAGGTGTAACTTCAACATCACTGTTTAATAAAACATAGTAATCAGCATCTACCTGCTGCAATGCTACGTTATACCCTTTCGCAAAGCCGAGGTTACCGGGATTATTTATAATTTCTACCTGCGGGTAATATTGTTGTAAAAAGACTACCGAATTATCATTTGAAGCATTGTCGGCAACAATGATTCTTTTGTTGGTATAGGTGGATGCCATTACCGATGGAAGAAATTTTTCTAAAAAAAGTTGCCCGTTCCAATTCAATATAACAATGGCTACCATTGGTAATCCATCAATACCGCTACCGGAGTTGTTATCTTCCTTACTTACATATTTTTCAATTTCGAAATTTTCGTTCATCAGTTATTTTACGAGATATCGTTTAGTTTAAGCCTATTCACAAATGATTGCTATTGCGTTTTAATTGTTAACCAATCGCCCTTACTCAATTTTACAAACTTACTTAATTTTAAAGGTCGTATTTCTTATTTTACATTTTCTACCTGTTATTTTATATTTACAAATGTTTACACAATTTTTTAACTGGCGAACTGGATTAGCATTAATAGCGATTGCGATTGTAACCGGTACTATTTTTTACAGCAATTTTCTGGCAAAAAAAATTGCTACCGAAGAACGGCAAAAAATTGAGCAGTGGGTTGAAGCAGTGAAAGATATCAGTAACCCGAATGTTTCCCCTACCAACTTATCGGGTAAAATTTTAATAGAAAATAACAAGGATATTCCAATGATTGCTGTTAATGAAAGAGACAGCATATTTGAGAGCAATAACCTTGATTCTGCCCGAATAAAAAATGATCCCCAATACCTTATCAATAAATTAAAGGAATTTAAAAGCCTTCATCCACCAATTAATTGGATAAACCCTTTAGATACACATCAAACAAACAGGTTGTATTATGGCGAATCTTCTTTACTTAAAGAAATGCGGTATTATCCACTGATACAGCTTTTTATTGTGGCAATGTTTATTATCATTACATTAATTACAATTACCACCCGCAATAGATCAACACAAAACCAGGTATGGGCCGGTATGGCAAAAGAAACAGCGCATCAATTGGGTACACCACTCTCCTCCTTACAGGGTTGGGTAGAGTTGTTAAAAGAACAACCTGGTAATGAAAAAATTGCTGCCGAAATGTTTAAAGATGTTGACCGATTAAAATTAGTGAGTGATCGTTTTGGTAAGATCGGAAGCACTCCCCAGTTGGAGGAAATGAATGTTATTGAACAGGTGGAAAACATGGTTGCTTACATTAAAAGGCGTTCACCTGATAAGGTTAGTTTTGGCATTAATAGTTTTGGCGATGCCGGTATTTATGCAAAAATAAATGCCCCCCTTTTTGATTGGGTTATAGAAAATTTATTAAAGAATGCCCTGGATGCAATGGAAGGAAAAGGCACTATCAATATTACTATTAAAAAAGAAGTAACACAGGTTTTGATTGATGTATCAGATACAGGAAAAGGCATCAGCAAAAAAAATATAGCAAAAGTTTTTAAGCCTGGTTTTACTACTAAAAAGAGAGGCTGGGGTTTAGGGCTAAGCTTATCTAAAAGAATTATTGAACAGTACCACCAGGGAGAATTGTTTGTTAAAAATTCTGAAACGGGCAAGGGAACAACATTCAGGGTGGTATTAAAAAAATGATCCCGTTTAATACGGGATCATTTTAGTGCGGCAAAGGAGATTCGAACTCCCATGCCCTTACGAGCGTTACCACCTCAAGGTAGTGCGTCTACCAATTTCGCCATCGCCGCAGGATGATTGCAAATTAAGTCAAAAAAAATATACTATACAAAAACTATCTTTTAATGGCAACTTATATAAGCTCATTTATGCTGGGAATATTATTAAAAATTTTGACTTAAAGATGAATACCGGAGGTATGTATTTTTTATAAAATTTAAACGGCTCAATCTGGAGTAGTAAAGAAATTTACAAAATGTAGAAATCAAGCAAATCCTTTTATACATTAAAAAAAACTCTTTCAATTGTCCAGTAGAATGCTACGAGGGCTATGCAGGCTGATAGTGGATAAACAATTACTAAACGATACCAATTTTTATTACGCAGTGGAATAATGATACATCCAAATAAAATAGTAATTATAGTTATTTGCCCCACTTCGACACCCGCATTAAAAGCAATAACTGAAGTATAAAATTTCCCTGTCGGCAACCCGATTTCATTGAGGGCGCTGGCAAAACCCATTCCATGTATTAAGCCAAAAAGAAATACCAATAAAACTCTCCATGGTTTTAGCTCTTTCAATAACATATTTTCTATTGCTACAAATACAATGGATAATGCAATGACTGGCTCTACTACCGAGCCTGGTGCTACTATGATATTTTTCATGCTCAGCGCCAGCGTAATGGAATGCGCTACTGTAAAAGTCGTCGCTTGCCAAAAGATGGTTTTAATATTTGTACTTAATAAACAGAGCCCTATTACAAACAAAATATGATCTATTCCAGAGGGAATAATATGTTTAAACCCAAGGGTAAAATAAAACCAAACTACCTGGTTTACCGGAGCATCCTGCAAGGCATAATTAATGCTGTGACCAAAAGCAATTTGTACAATAAATAAAGAGCCTATCAGCAGTACAATTTTTTTTAACGATTTACTTTGCTGCTTTTGCATACAAATAAATTTATTAATATTATTAAATTTCCTTCAGTGCCTGTTCACTATGTAGTTTTAAAAGTTCTGGTAATGTCGCATTGTTTTTAAATGCCTGCTCCAAATATTCCTTTGCCTTTACTTTATCGCCGGTTTTTTCATAAATTAACCCGGCCCTGCAAAGGAGAATAGGATTTTTGCTGTTTGTTTTTAGTGCAACTCTCATATAAGGTATCGCTTTGGCATACGCTCCTTTTTGATAATAAACCCACGCCAGTGTTTCATTGGCATCTATATTTTTA
>JANXSR010000435.1 GCA_025352625.1 Ferruginibacter sp. | reverse complement strand
CAAAAGACCGAGGTGGCTGTTGGATGTAAAATACTCAACATTATGCTCCAAACAACAAAACCGATAAGTAAGAAGATAGCTTAACTATAAATCAGGATAGGGTAGCTATCTTGAAAATTTTATTCATGCAACAAAGCCGTTTTTATCTCTAAAAAATCCTGTTTTAAAGTCATTTAAATACTTACCGCTTTTAAACTCAAATCCAAACTTCTTGCCTGGTGAATAACTGCACCGCTTGAAATAAAATCTACTCCTGTTGCAGCATAAGTTTCAATATTACTTAAGTTAATACCACCACTGGCCTCAGTTTCGTACTGACCGGCAATAATTTTTATTGCCTCTTCAATTAAGGCTGGTGTAAAATTATCCAACATAATCCTGTCAACTTTACCAACAGCCATTACCTTTTTTACGTCCTCTATATTCCTTGTTTCTACTTCAATTTTTAAACCTGATTTTATTGTTTGCACATATTCATATGCTTTGTTGATTGCCCTTTCTATACCACCGCAATAATCAATATGGTTGTCTTTTAGCATAATCATATCATACAACCCAAAGCGATGATTAACGCCGCCGCCAATAAGCACAGCTTCTTTTTCTAACAGGCGAAAATTAGGTGTTGTTTTTCTTGTATCAAGTAGTTTTGTTTTAAATCCCTTCAGTTTATTTACATATAAACGGGTGAGTGTTGCAATACCGCTCATACGCTGCATAGTATTTAAAACCAGTCTTTCTGTTTGCAAAATTGTATGCACGTTGGCCTCCACTTCAAAAGCAATTTCGCCGTACTGCATAGTTTCGCCATCTTTTTTATATGGCGTAAAAATTATATTGGGTTGCATAAAACGAAATATTTTCTCCGCCACAATTATACCTGCCAAAATACCATCTTCTTTAATTTTTAAAACTGCTTTCCCCCTGGCGTCTTTATCAATACTTGCTAATGTGGAATGATCGCCATCGCCAATATCTTCTGCCAATGCATTCTTTATTAACTGTTGTAATAAATAATTATAATTCATCATGCGCAAATTTAAAAAATAAAAAACCTGTAAAAGAAAAACTCTTACAGGTTAAATATAATGTTGATTTTGATATAGAAAATTAATGATTTTCAAAACGAAGTTCCTGCAATATTTGCTGATCTCCTTTTTGCTTCATGTAAATAGTAGTTCTGTAGTTTCCTCCCTTTGTTACCAGTGTTCCTATACAGTATTGTGAACCCCCGTTTTCACCCTTATGAATTACCTCGAAATTTTTTACCACATTAATTGCAAAAAAGTCTTTTAATATAAGCTCTCCCTGGCTTTTGCTGTAACTGTTGCTTTTATCAGGCATACTGATTTCTACATTATTGTCAAAAAACTTAGCCACTTGGGAAGCATTGCCTGTTTTCATAGCTGTAATAACATCATCAATACCTGAATGAACCTTAAATGAAGATAAAAAAGTTATAAGGCTTATTGAAACAATCGTAAAAAAAAATTTCATATCAAATGTTTTGTGTTTCTATTTTGCTAAAAACGTGCCAACCTAAACTTTTATTATTTTGTGTAAGTTATGAGGATTAATTTAATGACAATAAGCTTCTTACAAAAGCTGCAAAAAAGTTAACTTTGGTACATGAATAATAAAAAAGCAATATTAATAATAATGGATGGCTGGGGCCTCGGCAAGATTAAAAGCAGCGATGCTATACAAAATGCTCAAACTCCATTTGTTAGTTCCCTCTACCAAAAATACCCCAATTCAACATTAATTACTTGCGGTGAAGACGTTGGCTTACCCGAGGGACAAATGGGAAATAGTGAAGTAGGGCACCTGAATTTAGGTGCCGGAAGAGTTGTTTACCAGGAATTACAAAGAATAAATGTAGCTATACGGAGTGGTGAATTTCAAAAGAATCCGGTTTTATTAAGTGCTATACGATATGCAAAAGAAAATAACAAAACATTGCATTTATTGGGTCTTGTGAGTGATGGCGGAGTACATTCTCATATAAATCATGTAAAGGCACTTGCCTCACTTTGTAATACTGAAGGTTTAAAGGATGTGTTGATACATGCATTTACAGATGGCAGAGATACGGATCCAAAAAGCGGCCTTCGTTTTTTAACGGAACTTCAGGAACACTTAAAAACAAGCACCGGAGAAATTGCTACTATTACCGGACGGTATTATGCTATGGATAGAGATAAAAGATGGGAAAGAGTTAAGTTGGCATATGATGCAATGGTTAGTGGAATTGGGTTTAAAACCACCGATATTTTAGGGTCCGTAAAAAAATCTTATGAGGAAGGCAAAACAGACGAATTTATAAATACCATCATAAATACCAATATTGAAAATACTAAAATAAAAGATGGAGATGTGGTAATCAGTTTTAATTTTAGAACAGATCGCTGCAGGGAGATAACAGAAGTGTTAACACAGATTGATATGCCAACCTTTGGTATGCATAAGTTGAATTTGCATTATACCACTATGACCCAATATGATCAGTCATTTGAAAAAGTAAATGTTGTTTTTCAAAATGATGATCTTAAGAATACGCTGGGAGAAATTTTAGAACAAAGCAAAAAAATTCAAATACGCATAGCAGAAACTGAAAAATATCCACATGTTTCTTTCTTTTTCAGCGGAGGAAGAGAAATACCATTTGAAGGCGAAAAAAGAATAATGGTTCCTTCTCCCAAAGTAGCCACTTATGATTTAAAGCCTGAAATGAGTGCGCATGAATTGACTGCTGCTATTGTTCCTGAAATAGAAAATAAAACAGCTGATTTTATATGTTTAAATTTTGCCAATGCTGATATGGTAGGCCATACCGGAGTTTGGAATGCAGTTATAAAAGCCGTAGAAACAGTTGATACCTGTGTAGAAAAAGTAGTAACAGCGGCCTTAGCAAATGATTATGCCGTTTTTCTTTTAGCGGACCACGGCAATGCAGATTACGAAATTAATGAAGATGGAACACCCAATACTGCGCACTCTTTAAACCTGGTACCATTTTTTGTTATTGATAACGAATGGAATGGCAAATTAAAGAGTGGCAAATTAGGCGACATTGCTCCAACTATTTTATCGATGATGCAACTCCCCATTCCGAAAGAAATGACAGGGAATATTTTGATTAATTAGCCCATGCATTGTATCTCAATTTTTTATAAAATGAAAATGTCCAAAAGCTAAAAACAATTCTTGCACATGAAAAAAATAATAAAGAACCTATTTCTTTTACTATTTGCGATATTGGTTATAATCCAATTTATACACCCTGCTAAAAATATTGCTGATGAGGCAACTTTAATGACCAATGATATCAGTAAAGTTTATGTAGTGCCGGATAGTGTAAGGCAGATTTTAAAAACAAGTTGTTATGATTGCCATAGTAATAACACAGTTTATCCCTGGTACTCAAAAATTCAACCGGTTGCTTGGTGGTTAAATGATCATATTGAAGAAGGAAAAAGGGAAATTAATTTTTCTGAGTTTGCTACTTACAGGATTGGAAGACAGTATAAAAAACTGGATGAAATTATTAAACAGGTTAAAGAAGATGAAATGCCGCTCTCTTCTTATACCTTAATCCATAAAAATGCTATTCTTACAAAAAATCAAAAGTTAGCTATTTCTAATTGGGCTTCAGCAATAATAGACACAATTAAAGCAACGAATCCCGCTGATAGTCTTATAATTAAAAGACCCCCACCTAAAGCTTAAAAGGCTAGTCTTTAGGTATTATGTTATTAAATCAAAGAATCTTTGGTAATCTATACATGCTGGGTTTATAATTTTTATTATAAAAGCAGCTATAAATAGAACCAAATTGTCTATATTTAAGGTGTTAAACCAAGCACAATTATGACGGAAGAGATCATGTTAAAAGGATGTCTTGAAAATAATGCTGCCTCCCAAGAGGCTTTATACACTCGGTTAAGTCCTAAAATGCTTGGCGTTTGCTATCGTTTTGCAAAAAATAGGGAAGATGCAGAAGATATGCTACAGGAAGGGTTTATAAAAGTTTTTGCACAAATTCATCAGTACAGAAACGAAGGGGCACTTGAAGGTTGGATTAGAAGGATAGTAGTTCATACGTGTATTAATATCCTCAAAAAAAATAAGAAATTTTCTGATAGTGTCGATATTTCGTATGCTAATGGTGTTGGCATAAGGGAAGAAAATATTCCCTCTATTATGCAGGCAAAACAAGTGGTTGAGTGTATCAGATTATTACCAGTTGGTTACCGTACAGTGTTAAACTTATACGCCATCGAAGGATATTCGCATAAAGAAATTGGCAGTATGCTTGATATCGAGGAAAGCACAAGCCGATCTCAATACACAAGGGCCAAAGTTATGCTGGAAGAAATTTTAGTTAAGAAAAATATATTACTAAGACCAAGGAACAAAGGTATTGCACTGACAGGAGCAGTTGCAAACAACTAATATAATAACGATTGCTTATTACCAAAACTAACAGAAATTTCGTGAACGATGGACAGAAATTTAGATATTGATAACTTTGAACTACTGCTTAGAGAAAGGTCAGATGAATTCAAAATGTACCCTACCAAAAGGATTTGGCACAGCATTTACAACAACATACATCCTGGTAGAAAGTGGCCTTCCATTGCAATGAGTATTACTTTAATTGCAATACTTTTATTATTTGGCTACTTAAATACCAATAATAAAATCCTTAAACAAGAAGCCGTTTATTCAGTTGATTTCGCCCGGAATACTTTAATTAATAACAATTTTTTATTTTTTACTCCCCCATCTTTTGAGTTTGTCTCTTTTGATAAATTTCAACAAAAGCACTTGCAAACATTTGCAGATAATTCTACTTTAAATGCACTAGCAAAAAATAGTGAGAGCAATGCTGAAGAAACTTCCAAACTATTTTTTGCCCAAAATATACGATCTATAAAAAATAGTGCTCAAAAAACTAATTTGAATACAATTACGGCAAAAACAATAGCTGAAGCTAATTTTAATTTAATAGGAAATGAACCTGTTTTAAAATACAGTTCAGCAATACAGGCTGGTATAAAAAATGAATTGTTAATTTCTGTTAAAGTAAAATTGCCTGTTTTGTATAATTTAAGAAATACAAATACTTTAGTTGAAAATGATGCAATAGTTTCTGCCGAAAAAACAATAGCACAAATCATCACAGAAAATAATCAGCTGGTTAATTCCGCGGATTTTAATAATGCAAACCCCATCTCCCAAAAAGCTGAAGTTATAGAAAACAAAAATACTTTATCTGGCAATAACCCTTTAACCACAACTAAAGAAGAAAGTTCTATAACAAATGAAGAAAAAGAATGGATAGAAAATTATGCATTGTATAACAGAGCAGCTCCTAAAAAATGGGCGGGTAAATTGGCTTGGCAAATGTATATAACTCCATCTGTTGTATATCGGGATTTAAAAAATACTATTTCAACTGAAGCTGATATAAATAAATCAGTTATTCAACATCCATCATTTGGTTTGGAAATCGGAGGTGGCATTTTGTATCCGATATTTAAAGGGGTAAAATTTAAAACTGGCTTGCAGTTGAATTTTACAAGATATAACACTGAGGCTTATGGTAATTCCCACCCTGTTGCTACCACTATTATGTTACACAGTGCAACGGGTCAGCTTTTCCCTGCATACAGATCAACTCCTTATTCTAATGGTGACGGAATAACACCTATTAAATTACACAACGAAACTTTTCAAATTTCCATACCCATTGGTGTTGATGTGAAAATTGCAGGTAATGAAAATTTACAATGGAATATTGGTGCAACTATACAACCCTCTTATATAATAGCAGGTAAGTCTTACCTAATCTCAAGTGATAAAAGAAATTACATAAAAGAAAGTTCTATGTTAAACAGGTTTAACCTGGATGCAGGATTTGAAACATTCATTAGTTATAAAACTAATAACGGTTTTATCTTTCAGGCGGGTCCGCAATTTCGCAAACAACTTTTTACAACTAATAGTAAACAATATATAATTGAGGAGAGATTAAATAATTACGGATTTAAATTTGGCATTAGTAAGCTAATAAAATAATTAAACTAGTATTTACTCCTTTTGTTAAATAGCTTTATGAACCGCTGCAAGCATTGTAGCGGTTTTTGTTTTACAATAGTTTCCAATTAATTTTGACAAATGAGAATACTATATTTTTTGGGCGTAATTATTTTATTGGTGTTAGGGTGTACAAATGCTTCAACTGAAAAAGCATCTCCAACTGAGGCTATTGTTAAAGAAGTAAAGAAGGATTCTTTTTTTCCAGTAACCTCTTTTTTAAAAGGCCAGATGATTTTGTTGGATTCATTACCAGTAACTCCTCTTCACATAATTACAGTTAATAATAAGACTGATTCTATCTGGGTTAAAAAAGCTGATTTAAATTCTTTGTTAACAGATTTTCTTACACCTGAAATAAAAGAAAATAACCTTACAGATTATTTTAAAGAGACTTCTTTTAATGATCAAACACTAAATACGATCACTTTTACATACGATCCAGTACAAATATTACCCAACTCAATTTCATTAAGGCATTGGGATATTTATATAGATCCGGAGACAGGAAAAATATTGAAAGTGTACATAGTAAAAGAATTAAAAGAAAAAGAGAAAACTGTTACACAACAACTTACCTGGAAAACAAATAATTGGGCAATAATAACCACGTTAGTGAATGCCCCCAATGGGAATACCGAGGTGCAGAAAGAAGAGAAATTTATCTGGAATTTTAATTAAAAGTTGTACTGTTTAAAATAGTTATTTCCATCTTTTAAGGTTTAACATAAGCAAATGACACAAGCAGAATTTGCTTCCATAGCGTCAACCATCCCTTTGCAACCTGGCATCTACAAATACTATGATGGCAATAACGATTTATTGTATGTAGGCAAGGCAAAGAGTCTACGTAAAAGAGTAAGTTCATACTTTTCCAAAACATATGCAAATTATAAAACACATGAACTGGTTCAACGCATCCGGAAGATTGAATTTACAATTGTAAACAGCGAGCAAGATGCTTTTTTGCTGGAGAATTCTTTGATCAAAAATTTTCAGCCGCTTTTTAATATCAATTTAAAGGATGATAAATCGTATCCATATATCGTCATTAAAAATGAGCCTTTTCCGAGAGTATTTTTTACACGTAAAAAAATAAATGACGGCTCTCAATATCTTGGCCCTTACACATCTGTAGGTAAAGTAAGAGAGCTGCTGGATTTCATAAAACAAAATATCCAGCTACGCACCTGTAAACTAAATCTCACTAAAGGCAATATTGAAAAAAAGAAATTTAAAGTATGCCTTGAATATCATTTGGGTAACTGTAAAGGCCCTTGTGAAGGATTGCAATCATTAAACGATTATGAAGAGGGCTTACAACAACTTAAAAATATTTTAAAAGGAAATCTTGGTCCAGTAATTCAACAGTTTAAAGCCGATATGCAGGAATATGTGCAAGCACTTGAATTTGAAAAAGCTATGATAATAAAGAAAAAACTGGAACATCTACAGGAATATAAAGCAAGCTCAACAATTGTAAATGAACGAACAGGAACTGTAGATATATTTAGTATACTTGAAGAAGACGATACCGCCTACGTAAATTACCTGGCGGTTAGTAATGGTAGCATAGTGTTGACAAAAACAATTATACTAAAAAAGAAACTTGATGAAAGCGCTGAAGAAGTATTGAGCTTTTCTATTGCACAATTAAGAAACACTTTTAATAGCGAAGCAACCGAAATTATTATTCCTTTTGCAGTTGATTATCCCGAGGTGGGCATTATAGTTACAGTACCAAGAGCAGGCGATAAGAAAAAATTATTGGAACTATCTGAAAAAAATGTAAATTATTTCAAGGAAGAACTCAGAAAAAAGAAGTTGTTATTACTGGAAGATAAAACAGCGGTTGAAGTAAATAATGTTTTGTTGCAATTGCAAAAAGATCTTCAGCTATCTGCATTACCCGTTAACATTGAATGCTTTGATAACTCCAATTTTCAGGGAAGTTATCCTGTATCTGCTATGGTAAGTTTTAAAAATGGCCAGCCAAGTAAAAATGATTACAGAAGATTTAATGTAAAAACTGTACAAGGTATTAATGACTTTGCAACTATGGCCGAAGTTGTTTTTCGTCGATATAAGCGTCTTACAGATGAACAAAAAACATTACCACAACTCATTATCATCGATGGCGGGAAAGGGCAGCTAAGCGCTGCCATGGAAAGTATTAAAAAACTTAATCTTCTTGGCAAAACCACGCTGGTTGGTCTCGCAAAAAATGAAGAGGAACTTTTTTTTACAGGTGATACAGAATCACTAAAATTACCATGGGATAGTGAGAGTCTAAAGCTGATAAGAAGAATCAGGGATGAGGTACACCGTTTTGGAATAACATTTCATCGTAATCTTAGGAGTAAAGGCAGTTTTAAAAACGAATTGGAACAGGTAGATGGTATTGGTAAGGCTACCATTGACCAACTGCTAAAGAAATATAAATCAGTAAAAAATATAAAAGAAAAATCTATCGAAGAATTGGCTTCTGTAATTGGTGCATCGAAGGGTAAAATAATTACAGATTACTTTAAAAAGCCGGCTGGTACATAGTAGTGAAAATAAAAAAGGGCCAGGATAAAAATCCAGCCCCGGTTTAAAATCCAATATCCTATGAAAAACCAGATTAAAGATATAGAAGTATTTTTCTCCACCTATTCCTAAATTAGGGTATTTTTCAAATGGCATCTTTCATTGAGTAAACGGCAAGTTTTTACCTTTTCATTTAAATACAAGACCGTATAATTTGACTTTTTATAAAATAATATGTTATTGAGTCTATTTTTCTGTATGGAGTAAAGGTCAGCTCATCTTCTATTTAAAAAATCACCTCTTCTCATTTTGCCAATAAAATAATGGTCATAAAAAAACCCCTTCTAAATTGAAGGGGTTATAATAAAATATGTTGGTTACATTAGTAACTCCACAAATCCTGTTCGTAGTTAAATATCTTTTCTTTAATTCTTTCACCTTCTAATAATTGGAACACCCCATTATCTTTTAGACCAGGCGTTTGAGCAATTGGAAGATCGAAAGGATTGTCCATGGTACTTTTAATTATACGACCACTAAACATTCTTGTCTCAAATAATTCTTCCCAGCTCATTCTTGCTCCGAAATTTTTACCATTGTAAATTTGGTATTTGGCAAATATCGGACGCATATCAGGATAATAAACCCAGAATACCTCTGTCACTCCTAGATAGTCGCCAGTGCTGCTATATACATTTCTTACTGGCGCAATACCTAAAATTCTCCAGAACAATCTTGAACTTTCTTTATCAAAAATAACCTCTTCCTTAATTTTAAATTTATAGATAGAATCCAGGTTTATTTCTCTTGCTTTGTAATCGTAACGATCAATCTCTCCTTTATCATTGTAATGGGGAACAGTATCTCCACCTCCTCCTAAAAATTTAGCAACTTGCGAAATAGTTAATGGAGTTGTAAATCTGTCATCAATCGGATCGAAAACAGTTACAGCACTATCTTGTATTGCTTTCAATAAAATACTGATGAACCGTTGGTTACCATTATTTTCATCTGCTGAATACCTGAAGGGTAAGTTTATCTTTTCTCTGGTATCAATTTCTCTCCAAATTTTATGGCGGTAAACTGCATCATCTACCCTCAAGTGTTCGTATGCCAATGGAGTTCTATCTGAGATATCCTTGGTCTCTACTGCTTCATCAGGCCTCAAAGACTTTTTTACTTTTGCAATGGGCAAACTATCAACTCTTGGGGCTTGTGGTGCTGCAACAACTGCTGCAACAGAATCAACCTGACCGCCCGATTTTATTTGCGCTTTGGTTTTACTCTTGGTTGTTTTTTTAGTAGTGGTGTTACTACGTTTGGTAGCAGCACGTTTTTTCTGAGCATCAGCCGCTGTAAAAGCAAGGGACAGCACGATAGTGAAACAGAAAAATTTAATAAGATACTTTTTCATATATAAGATATTTTAGAATAATACAAACGAAACGGGTGGAATAGTTCTTGTTCTTCCATCTGGCCCAACAACTTTTAAATCATCAAA